>NZ_JBEXNN010000025.1:0-89201 GCF_040611115.1 Streptomyces sp. NPDC003038 | reverse complement strand
TTTTTTGTTTTTGGTTTTTTTTTTTTCGACTACCTACTTTTACACTGTTGGGTCGGGGGCGGGGGTTGTCATGTCTCCCACCACGCCCCACCCCCGCCCCGGCCCGCGCTCGGTGGCGTGCGACGGCGGCGCAAGTTGCGTGAGGCGAGGTGTCCTGTCCGCGCGGTGTGAGTGCTGTCCGTGCATAGCCAGGGGCGCCCTACGCGGCTCGACCATGCGCCCCGCGCGCCGCGCGGTTATCGGGACCGCCTCCGTCAGGGCGCTGGAACGCGGTTCTGCGCCTTGTCGCCGTAGCCGTACTGGTCCACGACGAAGTTGTCCTTGCGCAGGCGGGCGATGTCGCCCTTGTCCTTCCAGATTTCCTGGGCGGAGCCGAAGGAGTGGCCGCCGAAGTCGGGGTGGGATTCGTTGGTGTACACCCTGATCCGCTGGCCGGGCTGGATCGTCGTGCCCGCCGGGAAGGTGAAGCTGCGGCCGGTGGACTTGCACTCCAGTACCCAGCCCGACAGGTCGTCGGGTTCGCTGCCCTTGTTGAGGAGCTCCACGTACTCGTCGCCCTGCCCGGCGGCGGTGCCCTGGTGGCGCAGGTCGCAGATGATGACGTCGGGGGCGCCGGGCTGTGGGGCGAACAGGCAGACGATCTCCGCGTGGTTCACGCCGCTCTCAGGGCTGACGAACCGCCTGACGATCTGCCCGTCGAGCTTGAATCCGCTCAGGACGGCCTTGTACTCCTTTCCGTCGACCGTCACCACCTTGGGCGAGACGAAGGTCGGCAGGTCGACGAGGTCCTCGGGGTTGGCAGTGTTGTTGGGCGTCTCGTTGTGGTTGAAGGTGAACGTGAAGTCGCTTGTGCTCCCGTCCTCGAACAGGACGTTGACCTTGAGGTCGACGTCGAACCTGGAGGTGACGTTGATGGGGAAGTTGCGGTGGACGAACGTGCCGATGACGAACTCACTGCCGTCGAGCTGCACGTCCGCGGCAGAACCGCGGAACATGTAGCCGCTCTGGGCACCAGAGGTGCCCCAGCGGATGTGATCGGTGCCCGTGCCGCTGAGCTGGGATGCGTCCAGCGTGGCGGAGGGGAAGAAACCCGACGTGACGATGGTGTTCACGTGTTCTGACTCCTGGGCTGTGTGGTGGGTGTCCGCGACGTGCGGTCCGCCGCTCTTCAGGCGTGGCCGCGATGTCACGGAAGGGGTGTTGTCAGTCCTCGTCGGGGTCGAGGACGGAGGCCTTGAGCTTTCCGGCAGGCGCGCCGCCCACCTGGGCGGAGCCGTCGGAGTACCGGCCGGGACGCGCCCCGTCCACGGCTTCGATGCCGCAGATGTACACGAGGATGTCCTTGTCCTCGGCGCTGGTGTTCAGATGTACGGGGTAGGTGAACTTCAGCGTTCGCCCGTCGTCGCTCACGGTCGCCTTGACCGTGGGAAGGTGTCCGCTCGTCGTCTGGTCGATGTGCTTGTACTGCGCCCCGACATGCCCGTTCCAGCGGAAGCCGCTCGGCGCGGTGAACACGTGCTCCACCTGACCGGCGTCAACGGGATCACCGGAGTTGGGGGTGCGCACGCACACGTTGAGGGTCGAGCCCATGCCGCCGGGCGCGTCCTCCACCCCGCCTTCCTGCCACACCACCAGGTCCAGCTTCTGCGCGAGGGCCTGCTCGTACCCCCAGTCGTAGCCGTTGGCGTAGTAGTCCTTCTCGCCGCGCGCGCCGTCCCGGGGCTGCTCGGTGTGGGGCCGGCCGGCGTTCGCGTCCGCCCGCCCCTGTTCCTCTCCCCGCTTGTAGGCTTCCTGCTTCGTTGACTGCACGTCAGTGGTCATCCTCATGCACCTTCCGCTTTGTCGGTCGGTCAGGCCCTCGCCGTGAGTTGAGGGCATGGCTGGTCAGCCTGACGGGTCCCGGTAAGCCGACCCGGGGCTCGCCGCGGCATACGCGCCAGGGCGCTGTCTACGGCGTCGCCGATTCACGCGCCGCCGGACAGCCGGGGTGGCGGGGAAGCGTCAGAACACCACTCAAGGTAACCACTTCAGCCCTGACCGCTACTCACCGTAACGTTTCTTCGGTTCATATGGGCGTGTTACTTCTGTCAGATGTGGCGGTGACTGCCCGCCCGCTCGCGGGGCATCTGCCGTTCCCTCTGCCGAGTGCAACTCCGGGCGGGTTGTCGAGCGGGAGCGGAGGGGCTTGCCATGGTGTGTGGGCAAGAACTCTTGATGACGCGGGCGGGGGCTGGGAGTGACGCGGTTGCGGACCGCCTCGGCACGTGCCCACTGTGCGAGGAGGGGCAAGCAAGTGACAGTGAGCCAGGTCACCGTGACGGTGCCGAACAAGGAGATGCCGCCCGGGACCGGGGTGGTGGTGGCGGGCTGTGGTGTGGCCGGCGCCGGTGGTGACGGCGGCCCCGCGCTGGAGGCCCGGTTGGGCTTCCCCGCCGACGTGTGCGCCGGCCCGTCGGGGGAGGTGCTCATCGCCGATCACGCCAACCACCGAGTGCGGCGGGTCGAGGCCTCCGGCGTGATCAGTACGGTGGCCGGCGACGGGCTGCGCGGGTACGCCGGTGACGCGGGGGAGGCGACCTCGGCCCGGCTGGGCTTCCCCGCAGCGGTGGCCCTGGACAGCGGCGGCAACCTCTTCATCGCCGATGAGATGAACCACCGGGTGCTGCGGGTGGGTCCGGTCGGCGTGATCAGTACAGTGGCCGGCGACGGAAGCCGCGGCGCCGGCGGCGACGGAGGCCCTGCGACGGAAGCGCAGCTGTCCTCGCCGTGCGGGATCGCGGTGACCGGTGCCGGCCTTTGCTACATCGTGGACGGTGGAAACCGGCAGGTTCGCCGGGTCGGAGCGGATGGCGTGATCAGCACCGTCCTCACCGGCAGGAGCGACCGCGCCCGGACGGAACAGGGCCCGGCCGTGGCGGGGGAGCCCTTCGCCCCCGCCGACGTCGCCACCGATGCCTCGGGGGCCGTGTACGTCGCCGACATCGGCGGGCGCCGCGTGCTGCGGCTGGACGAGCGGGGCGGGCTGTCGGTGATCGCGGGCCCGGCCGGCGGCGAGCCGGCGCCCGGTGTGGTGGTGGGGTGGGAGGCTCCGTGCGCGGTGGCGGTCGACCGGGCGGGCGCGGTGTACGCCGCTGACCTGAATGCGCACGCGGTCTGGAGGATCGCCGACGGCGCGGCGCGAGTGATCGCGGGCGCGGACGCGGGCGCCGCGGCCGCGCCGGGCGAAGGCGGCCCGGTCGCGGGGGTTTCCCTGGCCTATCCGTGCGGACTTGCGGTGGACGACGCCGGTCAGTGGCTGTACATCGCCGACAACATGAACCACCGGGTGGAGGCGATCCGGCTGCCCGATCCAGGTAAGGGTGATGCCGGACAGCCCGGCCCGGTGCTGTCGGTCGCCCAGGAGGGCGGTCTCGAGGTGGAGCCCGGTCAGGGAGACCTCCTCCACGTGCGTGTCTCCTGCGAGGGCGTGTGGGATCCCGGCCCGGTTGCCCATCACTTCACCGCACCGTCGGGTTTCGCCTTCGAACCGCCTGTGACCTGCTCGTACTACCGCGCGGACCGGACGGTCGCCGAAGGGGAGACGCTGACCGTCGTACTGCGCGACGAGGGGCGGCGTATGGAGGTGACCGGCCGGCCGCGGCTGAACACCGGTCCCGACAAGGCAGGGGTTTTGGTCTACGCGCTCCCGGTCCGGGCGCGGCGGGAGGCGGCGGCGGGCCGGTTCAAGGACGGCAGGGCGGTCATCGCCGGCCACGAGGGTGTGCGGCTGAAGGCAACGGTCCTCACCGCCGGAGAGGGCTGAGGGCGCCGCTGTGGCGTGTGGCGGCGCTGTGGCGTGCGGCGGCGCTTGTCCATCGGCCGCTATCAACGTCGCTGCGCCGCCATGCAATTGATGACTAAGCAGAATTAACACGCCCATATCACCCGAAGAAACGTTACAGTGCGTAACGAAGTGATGATGTGTGGTTACTGTTGGTCCGTGCTGACGTCCCCGCAGCCGGCTTTGCGGCTGGGCCAGACCGGCCCGTTCCCCCATGCCCCGCTCACCCACCCGCTCGACAGGAGATGGCTGCACTACGCCTTCCTGTCGCGCAACGGCGCCCAGGCCGTGATCGCCAACCTGTCCGTCCTGGGATCCGCGGCCCGCCCCGTCTACGCGCAGCCCGGCGCGCCCACCACCGGCAGACGCAGCGGCACCGGGACGGCCGCCGAGGGCCAGCACATGGCGATTCTCCTGGTCCACACCGCGGAGCTCGGCTGGAGCTCGACGCAGTTCAACGCCGAGCAGCCCGAGGAGCCGTGGTCCGCGTTCGCCCGGCCGTACCCGCACGGTGTTCCGGCCGCTTTCCGTGTCGCTTCCCGCTCGGCCGGCCCGGCCCTGGACGTGCTGCTGTCGCGTACCAGCCTGCCGTGCACCTCGCAGTGCGCGCCCTTCGGTGACGGTGAGCACCTGCGCTGGCAGTCCGAACCCGGCGTCCTGGGCAGCGGCCTGCTCCGGCACGCGGACGGCAGCGAGGAGCCCACCGAGCTGCTCGGCTATCACGAACGCGTCCGCGGCCGCTGGTCGTGGCCCGCACTGGGCGGCTGGGTGTTCGGCTTCGTCAACGACCCCTCGGGCCCTGCGGAGGCCCCGCCGCCCTACGCCGTCGTCTTCACCCTCATCCAGCCGGCGTTCCCCGCCGAGGCGGCGAACGGATCGGTGATGCTGTGGCGGAACGGGCGGATGATCCGTCACTTCCCGCGCCGCAACCTACAGATCGCCGTTACCGAGACCCTCGACCGGGACCAGGTCGTTCTCGTCCCCCCGCTCGCCGGCATGCTCGGCACACCCCCCATGGCCGCCGTGCCACGCCGTCTGCTGATCACCGCCACGCTCGGCGACGACCGGCTCCTGCTGGACTTCACGGCCCGCACCGCGGCCCGGATCGCCAACCCCTCCGAAACGAGCCTGCACCCGTTCTCCGTACACGAGACGCTCGGCCCCTGCGCGGTCGAAGGCACCGTCGCAGGCCGGCACTTCACCTTCAACACCGGCGGCATCGTCGAATTCGCCGGGGGAGCCCATGACTGAGACCACCGTTTCCCTCACCGGCGCGCACGTGCTGGCCGAGACCATCAACGCGCTCTGCGACCGCGCCCCCGCGATCATCGCCGCGGCAGCGGACCACCTGGGGGACATCCGTCTCGGCCTGCACTTCAACGACGACAGCAACGCCACCCTCACCACACGGCACAGTCGCCTCGTCATCGAACAGACCCGCTGCGAAGACGCGGACGTCGAAGTCGTCTTCGACAACCGCGCCATGAACCTCGTCTTCGACCTCCAGCGCCGGCCCACCACGCAGATCCTGGCCGAAAGCCTGGACGTCCGCGGCTCCCGCGAACACACCCTCGCCGTCTGGCGGGCCTTCACCCTGCTCTCCCAACGGGCGTCGGGCCTGCGGAGCATGCAGGAGCTCTGGGGCGACTACCGCGAACGAGCCCCCCACCTGTGGGGAGCCATCAGCGCGGCGCCCCTCGTGCCCGCCCAGGCCAGCCGCCCGACCCAGTGGAAGGCGCTGGACTTCCTCGCCCAACGCGCCCCCGAGGACACCCCCGTCCCGCTCGCGCTCATCGGCGGCACCACCGTCACCGCCCCCCGCCTGCTGTGGGACGGCCGCCGCACCGAACCCTGGTGGAACCAGCACGCGGTCCGCGACGCCGACCTCATGGAGACGATGCGCGTCTGCCGCGCCCGCACCAACGACGAGATCGACCGGCTCATGCCCGACAAGGAGCCGCGGGCCGAACTGTATGACCTGATGCGCTCCTATCCCGCCCGGCAGGGCAAAGGGCTCAGGCCGACCCTCACCATCGCAACCTGCGCCGCCTTCGGCGGCCGTCCCGAAGACGCCGTCCGCGCGGCCGCCGCACTGGAGCTGTTCCACAACGGCTTCCTCGTCCACGACGACATCGCCGACGAATCCACCCACCGGCGCGGCCTGCCCACCATGCACGAGGAACACGGCGCGGGCCTGGCAGTCAACGTCGGCGACGGACTGAACCTCCTCGCCATCGACGCCGTACTGTCCAACCTCGAAACACTGGGCCTGGCCCGCACCCTCGGGCTCATCCAGGAAACCCTGCACATGTGCCGCGAGTCCATCGAGGGCCAGGCCATGGAACTCGGCTGGATCCGCCACGACGTCGTCCCCGAACACGACGACGCCTACTTCACCATGAGCACCAAGAAGACAGGTTGGTACACCTGCATCAGCCCCTGTCGCATCGGCGCCGTCTGCGCCGGCATCACCGACCCCGCCCTGCTCGGCCGCTTCGACGAAGCGTTCCGCATGATCGGCATCGCCTTCCAGATCCAGGACGACATCCTCAACCTCGTCGGCGAGGAAGCCCTCTACGGCAAAGAGCCCCTGGGCGACCTCCTCGAAGGCAAACGCACCATCATGCTCATCCACCTCTTTCGAACCATGCAATCCCATGAGCGGCCCAGGCTCTTCGACATCCTCAAGCAGCGCCGCACCGACAAGACCCAGCAGCACGCCGAAGAACTCCTGTCCGCCATGCAGCGCCACGGCTCCATCGAGTACGCCACCGCCCTCGCGGACCAGCTCGCCGCCGACGGCATCGCCCGCTTCGAAGAAGACCTGGCTGTCATCCCGGAGAACGAGGGCAAAGCCGTCCTGCGCCAGATCGCCCACTACGTCACCTCGAGGCCCCTGTGACCTTCACCCCCACATCCAGCCCGGGCCCCGACACCGGCGACGGCAGCACCGACCCGCTCACACCGACAGACCACAGGGCCCTGGCCTTCCTCCAGCAGACCAACACCTGCCTGCGGGACTGCCTGTGCACCTTGGCCCGCCATGGCGTCGCCCTGCGCCAGCAAGAGCCCGAACGCGCCCAGGCCCTCCTGGCCGCCCTCCAGCCCTGGCCCCTCTACAAGGGCGGCCAGTTCCTCTTCGACCTCATGGAGTGGGAAGACCTCATGGCCGATGGGCCGCCCCCGCCCCTCCTGCCGCCCGAGCGGATCGCCGCCACCTTCCACCTGCCCCTGCAGTGGATCGCCGCGGTCACCGCCCCCACCCCCACCCCACTGGCCGTGTTGCCCACCCAGCGCACCGCCGCCGCTCTCGACCTGCCCCTGCGCCTGCTCACCGCCACCGCCCGCGCCGCCATCGAGGGCGCCGGCCAAGACCTGACCAGCCTCCTGCGCCCGGCTCCCGCCGCCGACGCGCCCGCGGACGGCCCACCGCCGGACGCGGCAGCCGCAGATGAGGACCTGCCTCCGCTGGAAGCCGGCTTCTACCTGTACCAGGACGTCGCACTGGGCGCGCTGGCCGTCCTTGGCCCCCTGCTCGCCACCCACGCTCCCGAGCCCGCCCCGCAGCCCGCTGGGTGACCCCCACTTCCGAACAGCCTGAGGTAAGTCCATGACGACCACGGAGAAAACCCCCACATCGACCGAAGGCGCCGCTGCGCTGCCGATCACCGAAACGTTCATGGAGAGCACCACTGACAATCCCCACTGGAAGATTCACCCCACTGCCGTCCTCAACGGATGCCTGGAACTGACACCGGACAACCACAACAAGTCCGGTGCCGCCCTCCTGGACCAGGCCTTCCCCTCCTCGGAGGGCGTCGTCATCGACTTCGACTACTCAGCCGAACACCGCGGCGGCAACAGCGCCGGCGACGGGTTCTCCGTCTTCCTCATCGACGGATCGACCACCACTGAGCCCGGCGGCTACGGCGCGGGTCTGGGCTACTCCTCCGTCAAGCACAGCAGCGGCAACAAGAAGGGCGTGACGAAGGGATACGTCGGGATCGGCTTCGACACCTACGGCAACTTCGGCGGCACCCTGGCCGGGCCCGGCGGCCCCGGCAACTCCTCGAACATGGTCTGCGTCCGCGGCTCCGGCGACGAGTGGAACGGCTTCAACTGGCTCACCGGCAAGGCTGCCCCCGGCGGCTTCAGGGCAAGCTGGGAAGACGGCGCCCACGTCCAGATCACCATCGTCGACGGCCGGATCACCGTGCGGATGTCGAGCAAAGCAGCCCCCAACGGCACCACCGTGATCGACAGCTTCCCGATTCAGGGCGCCGGACAGGCGGCCCCGCCCGCCACCTTCAAGCTCGGCATCGCCGCCAGTACCGGCGCTGCGACACAGGCGCACCGGATCCGACGACTGAAGATCGCCCTCCCGGTGGAGATGCCGCTGGAGATCACCGGCCCGGCGACGGCTGACGCGGGCACGAAGGTGTGCTATCCGATCAGCGTGCGCAACGACGGCCCCAACGACGCACCCGACGCCGTGGTCGAGGGGGTGGTTCCGCCGCAGCTGTCGAACCTGATGCTGAAGGTGGAGACCTCTGGTGGCGCCAGCGCCGGCACCGGCTCCGCCACCGGCGGCCTGCGCCAGG
The DNA here is from genome assembly GCF_040611115.1 of Streptomyces sp. NPDC003038. Taxonomy (NCBI): domain Bacteria; kingdom Bacillati; phylum Actinomycetota; class Actinomycetes; order Kitasatosporales; family Streptomycetaceae; genus Streptomyces; species Streptomyces sp. NPDC003038. Next base: position 80,780 of record NZ_JBEXNN010000025.1, on the reverse strand, counting down.
AGCTGAGCCTGCCCAGGGGCGGTTCGGCGACGGTCACGGTCTGCGGCACCATCGATGCCCAGCACACCGGGCCGTTGACCATCTCCGCGAAGATCATCTCCCCGACCCGGGCGAACACCTCGCCCCGGCAGCACGGCGAGGTCACCACGAACGTGGAGGCGAAGGCGCCGGCGCTGGACCTGGTCGTGAAGCAGGAGATCGGGATGGAGGACGCGCCGGGCGGGCTCGGCACCACCCTCAACGTCACCGTCACCGGCCGTGAACACGGCCGGGCCGTCGATCCGGGCCCGGTGGAGCACGTCTTCACCGCGCCCACGGGATTCCGCTGGAACGGGCATGTGGGCGCGCAGTACAAGCGGTTCGACCAGACCACCGCCGGCGACCTCCCGCCGGTCGAGGCGCATGTGAGCGATGACGGCCGCACGCTGACGTTCACCTACAACCCGCACCTCTTCACCTCCGACGAGGACCGCGACCTGATCGTCTACATCTGCGGGATCGAAGCCGTTGACGATGCGCAGCCCGGCCGCTACACGGACGGGCAGGCCCTCGTCGGCACCGCACCCCCCGCCAAGCTCAAGGGCACCGTCCTCGGCAGCGACGACTGACCGACCACCAGTCGGCGACCCCGCGCAGAGCCCCCCATGCTCCGGACCGCCCGCCCCATCGGGCACCCGGTCCGGCACCACGCCGGGCACACCCCGTCCCGGCGCCATCCCCCACACCAGAAGGAGCCAGATGGCCACCGAAGCATTGACACCCGTCAAGACCGGAGCAGAGAAGGACCTGTTCATCCTCCAGCAGGGCATCCCCGAGGACGCGCCCGGCGGCGGCGCGACCCTCCTGTCCTTCGGCATCCTCAGCCCGAACGAGAAGCCCATCAACCCCGGTGACGTCACGTACACCCTCACCGCACCCACCGGCTTCCAGTGGAACGGCTGGATCACCTGGGCCTACCACGACCTGAAGACCCTCGCGGCCAAGGGCAACCTCCAGAAGATCGAGGGCAAGGTCACCAACAACGGCCGTACCCTCACCTTCACCCACAACCCCCACCTGTTCACCAACAACGACGACCAGGGCATCCTCGGGTTCGCCGCTCAGATCAACGCGGTCGACGGCGCGGCCCCCAACCGGTACACCGACGGTGAACTCCGCGTCGGCGCCGCCGCACCGGTCAAGCTCAAGGGCCGCGTCCTCGGCAGCGACGACGACTAACCCCACGCGTGCTGTGGGCCGGCGCGTCACCGCCGGCCCAAAGCCGAGCGCAGGGCAGCAGACGAAGCTCATCACGACGGAGTCGAGCGGCTCCGAGGGCAACACGGCCGCCTAGCCCGGTGTCCTCCGGATGTCCCCCGCACACACGGCAACGGCCTCCCAGAGAAGGATCGGGGAGGCCGTTTCCGTGTGTTTCCGCTGGACAGGGCCCGGCAACCCGTGGGCGGCATTCTTTTCAGGCCATCCACCGGCCTCCGGGCGCAACCGGTCTGGAAGGATCCGACGGCAATGTCTCAGTCATCGAAATCGCCGAAGCCGCCGACGACGGCGTCCGGATCCCCGACCCAGCCGCCTTCCGTGCCGACCAGCACCGACGTGGCCCGTCTCGCGGGGGTCTCGCGCGCGACGGTCTCGTACGTCCTGAACAACGCGGAAGCCGTCCGTATCAGCGAACCGACCCGGCGCAAGGTCCGCGAAGCCGCCGAGGAACTCGGATACGTCCCGCACGCCGCCGCCCGCAGTCTCCGGGCCGGACACACCCGCATCGTGCTGCTGCCCACCTCGCACGTGCCCGTCGGTCCGCTCTACAGCACCTTCCTCAACGAGCTCCAGTGGGCCCTGCGCCGCCTCGACTACACCGTCGTCCAGTACGCCGGCCTCGGCCTCACCGGCGACGAGGCCGCGCGTGCCTGGGCGGAGCTGCGTCCCGTCGCCGTGCTCTCCCTCGGTGAGGTCACGCTCTGCGCCCACAACGTCGCGACCCTGAAACGGGCCGGGGCGCGCGCGGTGATAACGATGGGCCCGACCGGTGTCCCCGGGGCGCACGCGCTGGTCATGGACCAGCGGCAGGTCGGCGTCCGGGCCGCCGCCCACCTCGTCGAGCGGGGCCGCGCCCGGATCGGCGTCGTGGTCCCGCAGGAGCAGGGGCTGGAGCTCTTCTCCGCGCCCCGCCTCGCGGGGGCCCGGTCGGTCGAGGGCGCGCGGGTCGAGGCCCTCCCGCTGGCCTACTCCGAGGAATCGGCGGCGGCACTGGCCGCGCGCTGGCGTTCGCTCGGCCTGGACGCGGCCTTCGCCTACAACGACGAGTACGCGATGCTCCTCATGCGGGCCTTCCAGGACGAGGGTCTGCGTGTCCCCGAGGACGTGGCCGTCATCGGCGCCGACGACCTGCTCATCGGAAAGCTGCTGAGGCCCCGGTTGAGCACGGTGCAGATAGAACTGCCCACCGGCGACCACCTGGCGTCCCTGGTCGACCGGGCGGTCCGCGAGCCCTCGGAGGTCACGGAGCGGCACGACCTGATGTCGGCCGTGGCCGTCCACCGGGAGTCGACCTGACCGCGAGACCGCGACCGGTCGGGGAAGCCGCGCCGGGAGCCCTCCCCGCACCGGTCCCGTCACCGCTCCGGGGGCCGTTGACAGGCGGTGACGTGCGGACGGAGACTGCGGGCGCGCCCCACCGGGCGCGCCCGGCGTCGTATCCCGGTGCCGAAACCGGTACGGATGCGCTGCCGCCCGTACGGATCCGCCCAGGAGAGCGCCCATGAGCATCCGCACCGTCCGTGACGTCTACGTCGTCGACGCCGTCCGCACCCCGATCGGCAAGTTCGGCGGCGCCCTCGCCGGAGTCCGGCCGGACGACCTGGCCGCGCACGTGGTGCGCGCGCTGGTCGACCGTACGCCCGAGCTCGATCCGGCCCGCATCGACGACGTCGTCTTCGGCGACGCCAACGGCGCCGGCGAGGACAACCGGGACGTGGCCCGGATGGCGGTCCTGCTGGCGGGGCTGCCCGTGACCGTCCCCGGCGTCACCGTCAACCGGCTCTGCGGATCCGGCCTCGAAGCCGTGATCCAGGCCGCCCGTGCGATCGCGCTCGGTGACGCCTCCGTCGCCATCGCCGGCGGCGTCGAGTCGATGTCCCGCGCCCCCTGGGTGATGCAGAAGCCCGAACGGGCCTTTCCCGCCGCCCATCAGCAGATGTGGTCCACCACCCTCGGCTGGCGGATGACCCACCCGCGCATGCCCGCGGAGTGGACCGGCTCACTGGGTGAGGGCGCCGAACTCGTCGCCGACAAGCACGGCATCACCCGTGAGGCGCAGGACGCCTTCGCGCTGGAGAGCCACCGCAAGGCCGCGGCCGCCTGGGCCGCCGGGCACTACGACGCGGAGGTGGTCCCGTACGCCGGGGTGGACCTCGTACGCGACGAATGCATTCGCGAGGGTTCCACCCCCGAGGCGCTGGCCCGGCTGAAGCCCGCCTTCCGGACGGACGGCGGCGGCACGGTCACGGCCGGCAACGCCTCGCCGCTCAACGACGGCGCCGCCGCCCTGCTGCTGACCGACGAGGCGGGGCTGGCGGCCACCGGCCGCGAGCCCCTCGCCCGGATCAGCGCCTCGGCCGTCACCGGGATCGAGCCTCAGCTCTTCGGCCTGGGACCGGTGGATGCCGTCGAGCGGGCACTCGCCAAGGCCGGCCGGGGGCTCGCCGAGCTCGCGGCCTTCGAGCTCAACGAGGCTTTCGCCGCGCAGGCGTTGGGCTGCCTGGCGGCCTGGCCGGAGCTCGACCCGGCCGTGGTCAACCCGCGCGGCGGCGCCATCGCGATCGGCCACCCGCTCGGCGCCTCGGGCGCGCGGCTGGCCGGCTCGGTCGCGCACCAGCTGGCGGCCGCGGGCTCCGGTACCGGTATGGCGGCGCTGTGCATCGGAGTCGGGCAGGGCATCGCGCTCGTCCTGGAGCGCTGAGCCGTCGTCAGCACGTCGATCATTTTCGGTCACCTCCTCCCGTCAACTGCCCTATAACTGAACAGAAGTGGTGCCTCCGGTCTGGCACGATGGCGCGTGCTGCCGCCCCCCGCCCCGCCCACCCCCACCCGGAGGCCCCGCGCCATGCCGCTCCTCGACCCGACGCTCTGGCAGGACGGACCCACCCTCACGGGCGGCGCCGCCCCGGTCGTCGAACCCGCCACCGGCCGCACTCTCGCCACCCTCGACCTGGCCGCCCCCGCCGACGTCGCGGAGGCCGCGGTACGGGCGCGGGCCGCGCAGCACGACTGGGCGCGGGCCACCCACATGGAGCGGGCGGCCGTACTGCGCCGTGCCGGGGATCTGTTCGCCGCGCACGCCGACGAGCTGCGGGACTGGCTCGTACGGGAGTCCGGCTCGATACCCGGCAAGGCAGACTTCGAGCTGCACGTAGCCGCGCAGGAGTGCTACGAGGCCGCCGCGCTCGCCTCGCGCCCCACCGGCCAGGTCCTGCCGAGCGAGGCGCCCCGGCTGTCCTTCACCCGCCGGGTGCCGGCCGGGGTGGTCGGGGTAGTGGCCCCCTTCAACGCCCCGCTGATCCTCGCGATCCGGTCGGTCGCCCCGGCGCTGGCGCTCGGCAACGCGGTGCTGCTCAAGCCGGACCCGCGTACCGCCGTATGCGGCGGCCTCGCCCTCGCCGCGGTCTTCGCCGCCGCAGGTCTGCCCGGCGGGCTGCTGCACGTGCTGCCCGGTGGCTCCGCAACGGGCGCCGCCGTGGTCGCCGACCCCCGGGTGCGCGTGGTGTCCTTCACCGGATCCACGGCGAGCGGCCGACTCGTCGGCGAGCTGGCGGGCCGCCATCTGACCCGGGCGCACCTGGAGTTGGGCGGCAACTCCGCGATCGTCGTACTCCGCGACGCAGACATCGAGGCCGCCGTCGCCCAGGCCTCCTGGGGTTCCTTCTTCCACCAGGGCCAGATCTGCATGACCGCCGGGCGCCACCTCGTGCACGCCTCGCTCTACGACGAGTACGTCGAGCGGCTCGCCGTACGCGCCGACGCGCTGGCGGTGGGGGACCCGTACCGCGAGCGGGTGCACCTGGGCCCGCTGATCGACCGCGCCCAGCTGGAGCGGGTCCACGCCCTGGTGGAGGCCAGCACCCAGCAGGGGGCCAAGCTCGTCGCCGGCGGCACCCACCGGGAGCTCTTCTACCGGCCGACCGTGCTGGCGGGCGTCGCCGACGACACCCCCGCCTACGCGGAGGAGGTCTTCGGCCCGGTGGCGCCCGTACGGTCCTTCGCGACGGAGGAGGAAGCGGTGGCCCTTGCCGCGGCCGGCCCGTACGGCCTGTCCCTCGGGATCGTGACGCGGGACGCGGCGCGCGGGCTGGAACTCGCCGAGCGGATCCCCACCGGGATCGTGCACGTCAACGACCAGACGGTGAACGACGAGGCCGTGGCCCCGTTCGGCGGGGTCGGCGCCTCCGGCACGGGCGCGCGCTTCGGCGGCGAAGCGAATCTGGACGCCTTCACGGAGCTGCGCTGGACCACGACCCGCGCCGTCCCGGCAGGACATCCTTTCTAGGGCCGGGGATCATGGTCCAGGAATCATGGGCGTGAGTCGTTCGTTCCAGGAGCAGACGGCTCAAACAGGAGGTCTGGACACCGTGGCTACAGTCGAGCTCACCAAGGACAATTTCGACCGGACGGTTACCGAGAACCCCTTCGTGCTGATCGATTTCTGGGCGGGCTGGTGCCGGCCCTGCCTGCAGTTCGCCCCGGTCTACGAGAAGGCGTCTGAGGCCCATCCGGATCTGGTCTTCGCCAAGGTGGACACCGAGGCGCAGCAGGAACTGGCCAGTGCCTTCCAGATCACCTCGATCCCGACCCTGATGATCGTCCGGGACCAGGTGGCCATCTTCGCCCAGCCCGGCGCACTGCCCGAGGCGACGCTGACCGACCTCATCGGGCAGGCCCGCGCGCTGGACATGGACGAGGTGCGGGCGAAGATCGCCGCCGAGCAGAAGGGCGGGCAGGAGCCCGGCACGCCGGAGGCATGAGTGCGTGACGGGCCCCCGGCCGACGGTGACACTGGTCCGCATGACAGAAGCCGTGCAGTACGACGTCGTGGTGCTCGGCGGGGGACCGGCGGGCGAGAACATCGTCGACCGGACCCGCGCCGCCGGCCTGAGCACAGCCCTGGTGGAGAGCGAACTCGTCGGCGGGGAGTGCTCGTACTGGGCCTGCGTCCCGAGCAAGGCACTGCTGCGCCCGGCGCTGGCCCGGGCCGACGCACGCCGGGTGCCGGGCCTGGCGGCGGCCGTCAAGGGGCCGCTGGACACGGCGGCGGTGTTCGCGCACCGCGACTACTGGACCGGACACTGGAACGACGAGGGGCAGATCGACTGGCTGGACTCGATCGGCGCCCATGTGTACCGGGGCCACGGCCGGCTGTACGGGCTCCGAAAGGTCGCCGTCACCAGTCCCGAGGGAGAGCACCACGTCCTCGCCGCCCGGCACGCGGTGGTCATCGCCACCGGCAGCCGCGCCGTGATCCCCGACCTGCCCGGGATCGTCGGAGCCCGCCCCTGGACCAGTCGCGAGGCCACCTCCGCGCAGGAGGCGCCCGGCCGGCTGCTGATCGTGGGCGGCTCCGTGGTGGCCTCCGAGATGGCCACCGCCTGGCAGGCCCTCGGCTCGCAGGTCACGATGCTCGTGCGCGGCTCCCGGCTGCTGCCGCGGATGGAGCCCTTCGCGGGCGAGCTGGTCGCCGAGGCGCTGGGCGAGGCCGGCGCGGTGATCCGTACGGGCGTGAGCGTCGAGGCGGTGGTACGGGACGGCTCGACCGGACCCGTCACCGTGGTGCTGGAGGGCGGCGAGACCCTGGAGGGCGACGAACTCCTGATGGCGACCGGGCGCTCGCCGCGGACCGAGGACATCGGGCTGGACACGGTGGGCGCGACCCCCGGTGAGTGGATCGAGGTCGACGAAACCTGCCGGGTTCCGGGCCACGACTGGCTGTACGCCGTCGGAGACGTCAACCACCGCGCGCTCGTCACCCACCAGGGCAAGTACCAGGCCCGCGTCGCGGGCGACGCCATCGCCGCCCGAGCGGCGGGCACCCCCTCGCTGGACACCGGCCGCTGGGGCGCGCACGCGGCGACCGCCGACAGCCAGGCCGTCCCGCAGGTGGTCTTCACCGACCCCGAGGCCGCGGCCGTCGGCCTCACCCTGGCCGAGGCGGAACAGGCCGGTCACCGGGTGCGCGCCGTCGACTACGACCTGTCCCAGGTCTCCGGCGCCGGGCTGTACGCCGACGGCTACCGCGGCCGGGCCCGGATGATCGTCGACCTGGACCGCGAGGTCCTCCTGGGCGCCACCTTCGTCGGCCCGGGTGCCGCCGAACTGCTGCACGCGGCCACCGTCGCCGTCGTGGCGGAGATCCCGGTCAAGCGCCTGTGGCACGCGGTCCCGGCCTTCCCCACCCTCAGCGAAATCTGGCTGCGCCTGCTGGAGACGTACCGGGGCCAGTCACCGGGCTAGGTATCACCCTTGCCGGCGGCCGGAGCCGTCAGGTGCTCGGTGAACCAGGACCGGGCCAGGCCGGCGACCTCCTCCAGCGCGCCCGGTTCCTCGAAGAGGTGGGTGGCGCCCTGGACCACCTCCAGCCGGTTCTGCAGCGCAGCAGGGACTGGGCCCGCCGGTTGAGGTCGAGGACCATCGTGTCGTCGCCCCCCACGATGAGGAGCGTCGGCGCCCGTACGTCGGCGAGCGCCGGTCCCGCGAGATCGGGGCGGCCGCCGCGGGAGACCACGGCGCCGACGTCCGCGTCGGCGGAAGCGGCGGCCCGCAGCGCCGCCGCGGCCCCGGTGCTCGCCCCGAAGTAACCGATCGGGACGGACTCGCGGCTCCGCAGCCAGCGGGTGGCGTCGGCCAGCCTCCCGGCCAGGGTTCCGATGTCGAAGACGTTCGCGCGGTCGGCCTCCTCGGACGAGGTGAGCAGGTCGAAGAGGAGCGTGCCCAGGCCGGCCTGCTGCAGGGCCGCCGCAACCGCACGATTGCGGGGGCTGTGGCGGCTGCTGCCGGAGCCGTGGGCGAACACCACGATCGCCTCCGCGCCGTCCGGGAGGGTGAGTTCTCCGGCCAGCCGCAGCCCGCCCGCCTGTACGTCGACGGATTCCGCAGTGGGCGGGCCCGACGGGCGGGACGGCGGATCGGCCGATGCCGCTGCCGGAGCCTCTGGAGAAGCCGGAGCCGGAGCCGGAGCCGGAGCCGGAGCGGGAGCCGACGGCGAGGCTGAGGCCGCGGCCTCGGCCAGCAGCGAGACGACCTCCTCGTCCGAGGTCTGCGAGAAGTCCTCGTACCACTCGCCGACGGCGCGAAACGCACGCGGCGTGGACAGGCAGACCACTTCGTCGGCCACGGTACGAAGCCAGCTGACGGCGTCAGGTGACGCGACGGGAGCGGCGAGCACCACCCGGGCCGCGCCTTGCGCCCGTACGACCTCGCACGCGGCCGCGGCGGTCGCGCCCGTCGCGATCCCGTCGTCCACCACGATCGCCGTGCGGTCTTCCATGGGCGTCCGGGGACGATCGGCGCGGAACCGGCGTGCCTGGCGGGCGAGTTCGGCTTCCTCGGCATGCTCGACCGAGGCGAGCTCTGCCTGTTTGGCGCGGCTCTGGCGGACGATGTGGTCGCTGATGATGCGCACCCCGCCCTCGCCGATGGCGCCGAATCCGAGCTCCCGGTGGTACGGGACGCCGAGCTTGCGGACGACGATCACATCGAGGGGGGCGCCGAGCGCCCGAGCGACTTCGAAGGCCACGGGGACTCCGCCCCGCGGCAGGCCGAGGACGACGGGTTCCTCCTGGGCGACGTGCCCCAGCGCCGCGGCGAGACGTCGGCCCGCGTCCGTGCGATCGGTGAACAGCACTGTGCTTCACCACCCCACAAGGGGAGAACAGGACCCTGTTCCATGCCTACTTAGACGCAACTCCACTTGCGGCCGCTCCGCAAGTCGGATCCGCTGGCTTACCGACCGGCACCCGCCGATCCCCGCCGATCCCCGCTGTTCCGGGGACGCCGTGGTGAGCGGAGGGGGCGTGTTGAATGTGGTGCACATGCCGTCTCCGGTGGGGGAGCCGCGGTGGACCACCGCTGCCGTCTCCCCTCGCGGGACTGCTGTCCCGCACCGGATCAGCGACGAAGGAGCCACCGCCCGTGATCGTGATCGCCCAACTCAGCGATGTCCATCTCGACGGCGACCGCCGTGCCGCCGACCGTACCCGCGCCGTCATGGAGTACCTGGACGCCCTGCCGTACGACCTGGACGCCGTACTGGTGAGCGGGGACATAGCCGATCACGGCAGCGCCGCCGAGTACGAGGAGGCCCGCAAGGTGCTGCGCTCGCGGCACCCGCTGGTCGTCTGCCCAGGCAACCACGACGAGCGCGTCGCCTTCCGCCAGGTCCTGCTGGACGAAGGGCCTTCGGCGGTCGCCTCCGCCGAGCCGGTCGACCAGGTGCTGCGCGGTGACGGCTTCGTGCTCGCGGTGTGCGACTCGTCCGTACCCGGCGAGCACCACGGCTTCCTCGGGGAGTCCACACTCGCCTGGCTGGAGGACCTGCTCGCCGGCACCCCTCGGGAGACCCCGGTCCTGGTCGGCTTCCACCACCCGCCGGTACCCCTGCACACGCCGTACGTCGATGACATCAGGCAGTTCGGAGAGGAGCGGCTCGCGGAGCTCGCCGGCCGGCACCCGCACCTGACGGCCTTCCTGTGCGGGCACGCCCACACGGCGGCGGCGACCACCTTCGCGGGGCGCCCGCTGCTCGTGGCGCCCGGTGTGGTCTCCACGCTCCGGCTGCCGTGGGAGGCGCGGTCGGGGGCCGACGAGCACGTCCACCTCGACGAACCGCCGGCCGTCGCCTTCCACGTACTCGGCGACGACGGACGGCTGACGACGCACTACCGGGTGGTCGTGGCCCGCCGGTAGCGACTGCCGTCACGGGTCCGCGTCAGCAGGCCCGAGATGATCAGGTAGCGCCGCAGGGCGGAGCAGTCCTCGTGCACCGTGAGCAGTGCGTCGTTCACCTCGGGCTCCGTGTAGTCCCGGTCCACCGCGAACAGGGTTTCGGTGAGGTGGACGAGCAACTGTTCGCGCCGGGCGGCCTTGCGGGGGATCGCGGTGAGGCGGCCGCCGGAGAAGAGGTCGGAGACGTCGCGTTGCGTACGGGGTGCGGTCTGGGGTTGCACAGTGCTCTGTGACATGGGAGGGAGCTTCACTCAGCCCCCTCCCCTCGGGCAACGGAATTAACCGCCACCGCCGGGACTGTGAAGCTCCCGGCTGCGCTCCGCGCTCGGGCGCCGGCGGCCGCCGCCCCTGGTCACGGGAGGAGTGGGGGGCGGCGGGACGTCTCACCGAGATCAGGGAGCGACGGTGATCTGCTGCGTCGGGTCGGTGGCGTCGGAAACCGTGTAGACGGCGTTGAAGACCGAGCTCGTCGCACTCGTCGGGCAGCCGAACCCGCCGACGACCTTGACCGGTACCGAGGCGTTGGTGAAGGTCAGCCGGGACGGAGCGCCGTTGGTCCAGCTGCCGCCCACCCCGGCCGGGGCAGTGGGCGCGGTGGTGACCGTACAGGTGGCGAGACCGGTCGTCTTGACCACGAGCCCGCCCACGGGGACGGTCAGGGTCGCCGTGCTCGGGGCGCCGTTCTGCATCGACACCGTCCAGGCACCGCTGGTGGTGACCGTGGGGGTCACCCCCGGCGTGCTGGACGTGCAGGAGCTGTACGTGGGCGGCGAGATCGGCGACGAGACCGGCCCGGCCGCGTTGTGGTTGCCGGGGGCGGCCGGCACCGTACCGGTGGCGACGGAGACCGTGCAGGTCACCGTCACCGATCCGGCTTTGAGGGTGGCCTTCCCGCTGAGGGTGGCCTTGAAGGTGTGCCCGGCCGGGGTGACGGTGGTCGACCCGGCCACCGGTAAGGGGGCGGCGGTGGCGGTGACCGAGGCCAGCGAGAGGGCCCCGGCGGCGGCCAGCCCGAGGGCGAGCGCGGTACGTGTACGGATCATGGTGGTGCTCCTTGGGGATCGTGGTGCGAGGTGGTGGGAGCGGGGGTGAGGGCGCGGTGGTAGGGGTGCGGGTGAGGGGTGGGGGCGGGGAGTACCCGGCTACCGCGGGGAGGTACCACTCTCCGCGGCGGGCTCGGTCGTCACTGGGGGCTCGACGGGCTCGACGGGCCTGACGGGCTGGGCGGACTTCGTGCCGCCGGCGCGCAGGCCGGCGGACGGCTGCCAGGCGAACATCAGGCCGCCGCCGACGATGCCGAGCAGGGTGCCGATGAGGAAGCCGCCCAGGTTCGACAGGACCAGTGCGCCGGTCGCGATCAGAGTGGTGAGGACGCCGGCGAGGCTGCGCTGGGGCGGCGAGAACCAGGCGGTGAGCCCGAGCACGATCATGATGATCCCCATCAGGACGGACGGGATCCCCGCCACTCCCTGCTGGAGCATGACCTTCAGCGGTGCCAGCGGAAGGACGCAGATCTCCGCCCCGGCGAGGATGGCGAAGAGCCCTCCCCAGAACGGTCTGCTGCGCCGCCAGCGCCGCCACCGCCACCGTCCGCGTCCGGGTTCGCGTCCGCGCTCGGGCCCGGGTTCGCGCTCGGGCCCGCGAGGTTCGGGACTGCGGCGGTTCAGAAGCATTCCTTCTTGCCCTTGCTGATGTTCATGCTCAGGCCGGAAAGCTTGAATGTGCCGGCGTTCGTCGCCCACGCCGTCTGCTGGAGATCGGTGATGCTGACGGTGTCCGCCTGCTGGGCGAAGAGGTCCTGCATGCCCTGCGCGTCGGCCGGGCCCTTGTCGAGGGTGGAGGCGTCCCGACCGATCTCGATGTTGGTGAAGGCGGCGTCGCCGGAGAGCTGGGTCGCGTCGACGAACAGGTTGCTCGCCTCGACCGGGCTCTTCTTGCCCGCCGTGAGATTGAGCGAGATGTCGCCGATCACCGGGAGCGTGGTGACCACGGACTGGCACAGGCTGTGCAGCTTGGCCTCCCTGATGGCGGTGACCGCCACCGGGATGAGCTCGTCGCGGGCGTTGACGTCGACACTGCCGTACTGCGCGAAGCCCTCGCCCTGCAGGCTCTTCGCCGACACCTTGAACTGCTGTCCCGACACCGCGAAGGAGGCGGCGAGCGCGCCCTGCGCGAGGGCGATGCCGAGGCCCGCCGTGACGGCGACGGCGGGGACGGTCAGGAGGGCGAACCGACGCCAGCGGACGTGGCCGCCTCCGGATCGCCCGGACGCGCCGGATCGATCGGGGGGGTCGGGCGGTCCGGAGGGGTCGGATAAGTGCGGGGAATCTGCCATGAGATCGTCCCTTATTTCGGCTGTGCACCGATGTTGTTACCGACGAGTTGAATGTAAGAGTGCCAATGACGGTTGGCAAGGTTGTGCGAGCGCACCTTTTAGGCCGACTCCTACTGCTCCGTACGCAGCAGTTCGGCGACCTCGGCCTCCACGCGCCGCGCCATCGCCCGCGCGAACTCCGTGGCCACGACCTCACCGGCCACCGGTCGCAGGGCCGCCACGGCCTCGGAGATGTGCTCCAACTGCGTGGCCGAAAGCCGCTCCAGCCCCTCCTCGCCGATCACATGCCGCCGGAACAGCCCGACGAACCGGTCCGCGAGAGCCGCCGCCTGTGTCTGTACGAAGTCCCCCGCGTCCAGGATGTCCGCGAGCGGCACGCCCTGGCGCACCAGCGTCAGCGTCGCCTCCAGCAGCCGTCGGCTCGGGTGCGTCACCCGGTCGCCGTCGACCGTCACGTACCCCAGCTCCACCGTCCGCCGGGTGTCCTCGGCCGTCGCCGTCGGGCCGAACAGCTCCCGCAGCTCGGCGCGGGTCATCGTGACCGACTCCTCCTGGACCCAGTCCCTGGTCATTTCCCGTTCGAAGCCCAGGAGTTGGGACAGGCCACCACCCTCTTCCCACGCGTGCAGCAACTCGGCGATGCCGTTGACGGTGTAGCCGCGCCCCAGCAGATCGCTGATCAGCCGCAGCCGGGTCAGGTGGTCGTCGGAGTACCAGGCGATCCGGCCCTCCCGGCGCGGGGGCGGCAGCAGCCCGCGCTCCTGGTAGTAGCGCAGATTGCGCACCTTGACGCCGGCCGCCCGGGCCGCGTCCTCCCGGCGGTAGCGCCCGCCCCCGCCGTCTACTCGGCCGTCATGCCGCGCCTGGCTGCTCACGCGGCCGAGTGTAGGACGTACTGGCAGGTCACATAGGCCGCGGACGATCCTGCTTGATCGCGCGCAGGACCACGAACTTCGGCTCGCTCGCCACGACTTCGCTGTTGCCGAAGAGCCGGCGCAGGTGCGTGTGGTAACCCATGTGCCGGTTGGCGACGATCCACAGCTCGCCGCCGGGCCGCAGCACCTTGCGCGACTGCGCGAACATCCGCAGCGCCGTCGCGTCCGTCGTCGCCTGGTGGGAGTGGAACGGCGGATTGCTCAGCACCAGGTCCACGGACCCGGGGGAGAGCATGGCCACCCCGTCCCCGACGAGGAACTCGGCGGTCCGCCGGCCTTCGCGGACGTTCGCCCGGTACGTGGCCTGCGCCGAGGCGATCGCCTGGTAGGACTCGTCGGTGAACACGACCTCGGCGTCCGGATCGGCGACCGCGACCGCCGTGCCGACGACGCCGTTGCCGCAGCCCAGGTCCACGACCCGGGCGCCGTCGGTGTTGGTCGGCAGGTTCTGCAGGAAGAAGCGGGTGCCGACATCGAGCCGGTCGGCGCAGAAGATCCCGGCGTGGTTGACGACGGTCAGCCCGGAAGCCGAGCCCGCCTCCTCGTCCACGGTGTACGTGACCGGCCAGGGACCCGGAGTCGTGGGGCGCGTGGCCCCGGGAGTGCCGGGCGTGCAGAAGATCAGCCGCGCCTTCTTCTCGGCGAGCGAGGTCTTGGTCGGGCCCAGGATCCGCTCGAAGAGCCGCAGCGTGGAGGTGTGGATCTCCTTGACCATCCCCGTACCGATGACGACCGTGCCCGCGTGCACGTGCGGGGCCAGCCGGTGCAGCTGGTCCTCCAGCAGGGCCAGGCTCTTGGGTACGCGCACCAGCAGTACGTCGATCCGCTCGGGCGGCGGATCCTGCGTGGTCAGCAGCGTCACCGTCGCCTTGGAGGTGCCGATCCCGTTGCGGTCCAAGTTCGCCGCGGTGGCGGAGCGGGTCAGCGAGGAGTCGGTGATCTGCGTCGGGTGGTACGCCGCGAGCGCGGTCGTCAGCGTCCCCCAGCGGTCTCCGAGCACGGTGATCTGGCCGGCGCCGGCCAGGTCCACCGGCCCGCGCTCCCCGGTACCGGAGTCGAGGTGGCGCAGCAGGTACTCGTCGGCGGCGTCCCAGGCGCGGAGCCGGTCGCGCGGGTCCTCGGGGAAGCGGGTGAGCTCGTAGGAGCCGAAAGGCGTGGTCAGACGGTTCATCGTGGCCCCAGGCTAACCGAGGCTGCGGCCCGGCCCCGCATGGGCGGGGCCGAGCCGCCCGCTACCCGGGGAACTCCCCGGCCCTCGCCGCGGCCGTCCGCAGGTACGGGGGGCCTCTTCCGCCGCCCGTACCGCTCCAGGTGTCACGTCGAAGAAGCGCCGGGCCCGCGCCCAGCGCCGGGCTGCCGTCCCGTGCCCGAAGCACGTCGTCGGCGCGTCCGCCGGGTCCTTCCGCGGTCCCGTCGGTGGGTCCGGTGCCTCCAACGCGGTCGAGCCGGGGAAGATTCCACTGACCTGAGCCGCCGCGGCGGGGCTAGGTTGTCCGTATGAGCAATCTCGATCGCCAGCCCGCCCTCTCCACCTGCGGCGGCCGCGGTTTCGTCGTCGCCGAACCGGTACGCGAGCTCCTCAGCCCGCGCAAGGTCATGCTCGGGGAGTCCACCGAAGTCCGCCGCCTCCTGCCGAACCTGGGCCGCCGCATGGTGGGCGCCTGGTGCTTCGTGGACCACTACGGCCCGGACGACATCGCCGACGAGACGGGCATGCAGGTCGCGCCGCATCCGCACTCCGGGCTCCAGACCGTGAGCTGGCTCCACGACGGCGAGGTGCTGCACCGCGACAGCCTGGGCAGCCTGGCGACGGTACGCCCGCGCGAGCTGGGCCTGATGACCTCCGGCCGCGGCATCAGCCACTCCGAGGAGAGCCCGCGCCCGCACGCCCGCTTCCTCCACGGCGCCCAGCTGTGGGTGGCCCTCCCGGACGCCCACCGCGAGGTGGAACCGCACTTCCAGCACCATGCCGAGCTTCCGCACGTGAGCGCCCCGGGCCTGACGGCGACGGTGATCCTGGGCACCCTGGACACGGCGACCTCGCCCGGTACGGCGTACACCCCGATCGTCGGCGCGGACCTCTCCCTCACGGCGGGCACGGAGACCCGGCTCCCGCTCGACCCGGACTTCGAGTACGGGGTCCTGTCGATGTCGGGCGAGGCCCACGTCGACGGCGTCCCGGTCCTCCCGGGCTCGATGCTCTACCTCGGCTGCGGCCGCACCGAACTCCCTTTGCGCGCAAGCTCGGACGCGGACCTGATGCTCCTGGGGGGCGAGCCGTTCGAGGAGGAGATCGTGATGTTCTGGAACTGGATCGGCCGGTCCCAAGAGGATATCGCACGGGCCCGCGAGGACTGGACGAACGGCACCCGCTTCGGCGAGGTAAAGGGCTATGACGGCGCTCCGATTCCTGCCCCGGAACTTCCCTCAACTCGCCTGAAGCCCAGGGGAAGAGTGCGCTGAACTGTGCTTACCTCCTGATGCGGGAGGCTGGGTAGGTGGAGGCGCTTTCCTTCCGCTTCCGAAGATCCGATGTGCGTGAAACGGCCGCCGGAAGCACTTCTTGGTCTTGAGGCTGTGTCTCGTGTGCAGCAGGCTGTGGTCAGGTCTAGTCGGACGCATGCTGACCCTTTGCTGAGAGCCGGGGGCTGGACCCTTGACGTGCCGGCGGGTCTGGGCCGAGATGGCTTCCGCTTCGACCAACTCCCGTTACAGGGCGACGGGCGGCAGTTGGCTGCTTATGGTTCGATGAGGCCGACGCGGATGGCGTAGCGGGTGAGTTCGAGGCGGTCGCGCAGACCGAGTTTCTGGAGCAGGTTCGCACGGTGGCGCTCGACGGTCTTGGCGCTGATGACCAGGAGGTCGCCGATCTCTTTGGAGGTATGGCCCTCGGCGACCAGTTTGAGGATCTCCTCCTCGCGTTCGGTGATGGGGCGGGCGGGCAGGGGGTCGCCTCTGCGGGCGCGGTCGAGGTAGGTGCGGATGAGGGTGGTCTCGGCGCCGGGGTAGATGAAGGGTTCGTCACGTAGGGCGGCGCGGCAGGCTTCGACGAGGTCGCGGTCGGCGACGGACTTCAGGACGTATCCGGAGGCGCCGGCTCTGAGCGCTTCGAAGAAGTACTGCTCGTTGTCGTACATCGTCAGCATCAAGGTGCGCAGGTTGGGGCGGATGCGGGCGAGTTCGCGGGCGGCTTGGAGACCGGTCTGGCGGGGCATGGCGATGTCGAGGATGGCCAGGTCGATGTCCTGGTCCCGGGTTTGGGCGACGGCTTCGGCTCCGTCGGCTGCCTCGGCGACGACGGTCAGGTCCGGTTCGGCGTCGAGGATGAGGCGTACGCCGCGGCGGACCAGGGCGTGGTCGTCGGCGAGCAGGATGCGGGCCGGTGCGGTCATCGGGCGATCTCCCCGGGGTGGTCTTCAGCGGTGTGGTCTGTGACGTTCAGACGTACTTGGGTGCCGCCGTGGGGGCCGGCGCCGATATGGAGCTCCGCGCCGATGAGCAGCGCGCGTTCGCGCATGCCGCGCATGCCGGCTCCTTCAGGCGCGGATCGGAGTCCCTGGCCGTTGTCGCGGGCCAGTAGGCCCACACCCCCGCCGGGCAGCGGCCGCAGGTGGAGTTCGACCGCGTAGGCGCCGGAGTGGCGGGCGGTGTTGGTCAGCGCCTCCTGGGCGATGCGGTAGAGGACGAGTTCCGCTGCCGGGTCCAGATGCGGCAGGCCGGGGGTGATGTGGGTGGTCACGCTCAGGCGGGAGGTGGTGAACTCGGCGGCCAGGGCGCGCAGGGCGCTGTGCAGGCCGAGTTCCTCCAGTACTCCGGGGCGCAGGCGGCGGGCGATGCGGCGGATCTCGTCCAGGCCGGCGCGGGTGGTCTCCTGGGCCTGGTGGAGGTCCTCGCGAACGCGGGCGGGAGCGTGGTCGGCTGCGTGTTTGAGCTGGAGGAGTACGGCGGTGAGGGTCTGGCCGACCTCGTCGTGGAGTTCCTGGGCGATGCGCTGGCGTTCGGCTTCCTGTGCGGACAGGACCCGGCCGGAACTGGCGGCCCGTTCGGCCTCGAGACGGCCGAGCATCGCGTTGAACGTCTTCGTCAGTTCGGCGATCTCGCCGGTGCCGGTGACCGTGGTGCGGTGGCCGGGCCGAAGGAGGTCTGCTGTGGCCATGGCCCGGGTCAGGCGCTGGAGCGGGGCGAGGCCGATCCGTAGCAGGACGGCGTTGGCGATCAGCATCGCCGCCAGCCCGGCGATCAGGACCAGGGCCTCGCCGAGCAGCACGGGGGTGGAGACGGTGACGGGGCCGAGAAGCAGCAGGACGGCCGCGACGAGGACGGCGGCGTTGAGGAGGAAGATCCGCCAGTACAGCGACATGGTCCCGCGCCTTTCTCGGTGGGCTCCCACCTTCACTGTCGCCGCCTCGCGTCCCGCCGTCATCCGCGGCCTGACCTGCGGCTGGCCTACTGCCCCGCCTCAGCCTGGTGGGTTGCGGCACCGCTTGTCCATCCGTGACGACACCCATATCCCCGCCCGTTCGCACCTGGCAACATGAGCCCTCGTCGCGCCGGATCACCTGCCCGATCCCGCCGCGCTTCGCACCACCATCGCAAAGACCGAACAGAGGGGGAGGGGCTGTGCCTGCTCCACGGATACGTACGACACCGCTGCCCGGCATCGGGGTCCAGTACGACCTCACGACACGCGAACACCGGCACCTGTCGGTGATCGCCCACCGGGACGGAACCCGGACCGTGAACGTCTACCGGGCGGACGATCCGGACGCGTGCGCGCAGTCGCTGCACCTGACGGGGGCGGAGACGGCGTCGCTGATCGACGCGCTGATGCCCGCGCACCACAGCCCGAACCTGCTCCACACCACGGATCTGGGTCTAGTGGCTGAGCGGATCGAACTGTCCGCGCACTCGTACTGGAACGGCAGGGTGCTGGGCGAGACCCGGATGCGCACCGAGACGGGTGTGTCGGTGGTCGCGGTCCTGCGCCGGGCGGAGGCCCGGCCGTCCCCCGCGCCGGACTTCCGCCTCGCCGGCGGGGACACCCTCATCGTGATCGGTACCCGCGAGGGCGTCGACGCTGCCGCCGCGATACTGGGACGGGAGTGAAGCCTGTGCACTCCGCAGTGTTCCTGATCGAGTTCGGGGCGATCATCCTCGGCCTTGGCCTGCTGGGCCGGGTCGCGGGCAGGCTCAAGTTCTCGCCCATACCCCTGTACCTACTGGCTGGCCTCGCCTTCGGTGAGGGCGGACTGCTTCCCCTGCCCGCCAGTGAGGAGTTCGTCGCGATCGGCGCCGAGATCGGCGTCATCCTCCTGCTGCTGATGCTCGGGCTGGAGTACACCGCCAGCGACCTCGTCTCCAACCTCAAGACCCAGTACCCCGCGGGTCTGGTCGACTTCACCCTGAACGCCGTTCCCGGCGCGCTGGCCGCGCTGCTGATGGGCTGGGGCCCGGTCGCCGCAGTCGTGCTGGCCGGAGTGACCTGGATTTCCTCCTCCGGCGTCATCGCCAAGGTGATGGGCGACCTGGGCCGCCTCGGCAACCGCGAGACCCCGGTCATCCTCAGCATCCTGGTCCTCGAAGACCTCGCCATGGCCGTCTACCTGCCCATCATCACCGCCCTGCTGGCCGGGGTGAGCCTGGCTGCCGGCAGCGCCACCCTGGCGATCGCCCTCGCCGTCGCGGGAGCCGTGCTGTTCGTCGCCGTCCGCTACGGACGGCTGATCTCCCGCTTCGTCTCCAGCGATGATCCCGAGAAGCTCCTTCTCGTGGTCCTCGGCCTGACCCTGCTGGTGGCAGGCATCGCGCAGCAGCTCCAGGTCTCCGCCGCCGTCGGCGCGTTCCTGGTCGGCATCGCCTTGTCCGGCGAAGTCGCCGAGGGCACCCACACGCTGCTGAGCCCGCTGCGGGACCTGTTCGCCGCGGTGTTCTTCGTCTTCTTCGGCCTGCACACCGACCCGGCCAGCATCCCTCCCGTGCTGCTTCCGGCACTCGCGCTGGCTGTCGTCACCGCGTGCACGAAGATCGCCACCGGTTACTGGGCCGCGAAGAGGGCCGGCGTCGGGGTCAAGGGACGCTGGCGCGCCGGCGGCACCCTGGTCGCCCGCGGCGAGTTCTCCATCGTCATCGCCGGTCTCGCCGTCACCGCCGGCATCGAGCCGGCGCTGGGGCCGCTGGCCACCGCGTACGTCCTCATCCTGGTGGTGATCGGGCCTCTGACCGCGCGCTACACCGAACCCGTGGCCGCCTGGATCCGCCAGCGCCGCAGCCCTGACGGGTCGCGCCTTGCCGCGACGCCCTCCCTGGCGAAGGCGCCGGAGACCGTACCGGACCAGGACCCGGCCGGCCGCGCGTGAGCGAGGACGACTGGGCGGCGCTCACCGGCACGGAGACCGCGCTGCTGCTCGCCGCTGCCGCTGCCGCCGCCGCAGGCGTTGACCACTCAGCGCCCGCCGCTCGGGGGCGGTGGTTCGAGGCGTCCGTGCTCGCCGAGCCACCGGGCCAGTTTGCCCCGCCGCCCGATCGCGCGCAGGCGCTGTTCTGCCGCTTCCCTGATGCCAGGTGTGGTGACCAGGAGCAGCTCATCACCGGTTTGCAGGACAGTCTCCGGGTGGGGAACGAGGGTGATGGCCTCGCGGACGATGAGGGTGATCACCGTGGGTGGCGGTAGACGGAGCTCGGCGACGGTGACGCCGTGGAGCCGTGACCCGGGCGGGATGGCGACGGTGAGGAGGTCGGCGTCCAGGATGTCCAGGGGCGCGGCTTCGACCTGGATCTCGCGCAGCGCACCGGGGCGGGTCACCCCCAGTTTGCGAGCCACCGTCGGCAGGGTGGGCCCCTGGATCAGGGTGAAGACCACCACGAGGACGAAGACGATGTTGAGCAGGCGCGGGGCACCGTCGACGGCCGCGACGATGGGGAAGGTCGCGAGCACGATGGGCACGGCCCCGCGCAGACCGGCCCAGGAGATGAACGCCTGATCCCGCCACGGGGTCCGGAAGAAGGCCAGGCAGGCGGCGACCGACACCGGCCGGGCGACGAGCAGGAGTACGAGGCCGACGGCGAGGGCGGGCAGGACGGCGGAGGGGAGTTCGCTGGGGTCGACGAGCAGGCCGAGCATGACGAACAGGCCGATCTGGGCGAGCCATCCGGTGCCCTCGGCAAACGAGCGGGTCGCGGCCCGGTGCGGGAGGCTTGAGTTGCCCAGGACCAGGCCGGCCAGGTAGGCGGCGATGATGCCACTGGCGTTCGCGGCGCCGCCCGCGGCGAAGGCGATGATGCCGAAGCCGACGGTGGCCAGCGGGTAAAGGCCGGTGGCGGGCAGGGCGATGTGGCGCAGAGCGGCAACCCCGATCCGGCCGATCAGCAAGCCCAGCACACCGCCGACAGCCAGCTGGTAGATCACGTTCCCGGCGATGTACGCGGGCTCGGGCAGATCGGCGGCCGCGGTGGAGAACACCAGCACCAGGATGATGGTCGGGGCGTCGTTGAACCCGGATTCCGCTTCCAGCAGCCCGGTGACCTTCTGAGGCAGCGGCAGAGAGCGCAGGACGGCGAAGACGGCGGCGGCGTCGGTGGAGGAGACGATCGCGCCGAGCAGGAGGGCCAAGTGCCAGTCCATGCCGAGGAGGAAGTGCGCTCCGGCGCCGGTGACGGCGACCGAGATGGCGACGCCGCCGGTGGCCAGGACTCCGGCCGGTGCCAGCAGGCGCCGCACATCGGCCCACTGGGTGGTCAATCCGCCTTCGACGAGAATGACTGCCAGGCCGGCGGTGCCCAGGGACTGTGCGAGCTGCGCGTCGTCGAACTCGATGCCGATGACGTCCTCACCGGCGAGGACTCCGACCGCAAGGAAGAACAGCAGGCTGGGCAGCCCGATCCGGTGGGCGGCGCGGGCGGCGGCGATGCTGGCCATGAGGACGCTGCCGCCGACCAGCAAGGCCAGATACAGCTGCTGCAGCGTCACGGCCGCTCCTCCCTTCGCCGGCCCCGATGACTTACGGCTGCCGCGGCCTGTTCCGTCGTCGGCCGGTGGTCTCGAAGAGGCTCACCGAGACAGATGCGAGGACCAGCCCGGCCGCGAGCAGCAGCCCGTGGGGCACGGCGGCACCGCTGATCACCGCGGCAATCGCGAGAGCCAGGGCCAGCCAGGCAGGGCCCCGCCGGTACTCCCGGGGCCGCCGGGGGCGGCCCTTGCCCAGACTCCGGGCGAAACGCGGATGCCAAGGCCACGGCGGGCCAAGACGGGCTGCCCTTCATGGGCGAAGGGGCACGGGAAAGTAGTCATCGGCGCGGACTCCGTTCGTGCCGAGGCCACGAACACACAGGCTGCCCCAGCCCGGCGCGCCGCTACGATCCAGCGCCGGAAGAGGCATCATGAGTGCTCTTCCCCCTCACCATCACCCGCCCTACCGGCCCCGTGCATCGGGGTCGACACCCATCTTTGGCCGCGCGCTTCGTCGGTAGATCGGCTCATCATCAGCCACAGCCCGATCCCGTGTCGGGCTGTACCCCGAGGGCGAGGGCGAGGGCGCGGCTGTGGGCGTTCGGCGGCGCGTACCTGCCGATCGGCGGAGTGGGGGAGTGCCGCCGCCGCACCCGATGCGGCGGCACCCACGGTACGGATCGGGTCTCAGGACATCTTCAGGAGTGCCAGCCCAGGAACTGCGGGGCGTGGCCCGCGATGTTGCCCATGACGTCCCAGCCGCCGACGAACCCGTGGGTCGGGGTGTTGAAGGAGTAGGGGTCGGGGAGGCCGAAGGTGTGTCCGGTCTCGTGCGCCACGACCTTGTGGCCCCAGCGCCACATGTCCTGGCCGAAGGTCACGGCCCACTTGACGCGGTTTGCGTCGGCGCTCACTCCGGCCGGCTCAGGCGTCGGGCTCGTCCTGGGGCCCGCCGTCGGGCCGGTCCAGCGCGGCGAGCGCCGACAGCGGGACCGGGGTGGCGAACGGGCGGCGCTCGGCGGGGGGTTCCGGGACGCCGTCGCGGGCCGCGAGGCAGGCCACGGCCGTCCCGCACATGCGCCCCTGGCACCAGCCCATGCCGGCCCGAGTGAGCAGCTTGGCGGTCCGCCCGTCACGCGCACCGAGGTCGGTTACGGCGTGACGGACGCTGCCCGCGGTGACTTCCTCGCAGCGGCACACGTCGGTGTCGTCGGTCAGCCAACGGGTCCATCGCCGCCCGGGCGCGTGCGCAGCGGCCATGACGTCGGCGAAGGCCCGCAGGCGGTTCCGGCGGCGCTGGAGCGCCCGGACCCGGCCCTCGGGGGTCCTCACCTTCCGCAGCCGGGCCGCGGCGGCGATGCCTGCCAGCTCGCCCTCGGTGCGGGCCAGTTCCGCGCCCCCCACCCCGCCGGCCTCGCCCGCCGCCCACAGGCCGCGGACGGAGGTCTCCTGGAGGCCGTCCAGGACGAGGGCGAGGGTGCGGTCGGGGGTGGTGCGGGTGGCGCAGCCGAGGGCCGTGGCCAGCTCGATCTGCGGAGCCAGCCCGTGTCCGACGGCCAGGGCGTCACACGCGATACGGCGCTCCGTGCCCGGTACGGGTGTCCAGTCGTGGTCGAGCCGCGCGACGGTAACGGCCTCCACCCGGTCGGTGCCGTGCGCCTCGATGACCGCGCTGCGCGTGTGCGGGCGGACCCGGTGCCGCGCCAGCGCCGCGCCGTACATCAGGGCCTCGGCCGCCTTGCGGGGGTTCGCCGCGAGCACGCGGGGGTGCCGGGCGTAGGCCAGGTACGCCGACGCCTCCACCACGGCCGGTACCCGCGCCCCCGCCGCGGCGAGCGACGAGGCGACGGCGAGCAGCAGCGGGCCGCTGCCCGCCACGACGATCCGTCGGCCGGGGAGCACCAGGCCGGACTTGAGCATGGCCTGCGCTCCGCCGGCTCCCACGACTCCGGGCAGGGTCCAGCCCGGGAAGGGCAGGTGCCGCTCGTACGCGCCGGTCGCGAGCAGGACGGCCCGGGCACGTACGCGGGTGGGTTCCTCGGTGCCGTCGGCGCCGGTGACGGCGTGCACCGTCCAGGAGTCCTCGGCCTCCTTCGTCACCGCCCAGACGTGGTGTCCGGCAAGATGGCGCACGCCGCGGTCCACCAGCCGCCGGCCGAGGTCGCGGAAAGCGGACCAGTCGTGGTGCAGGGCCTCGGGCCGTACGGCGCCCATCGGCGGTTCGGGGTGCCGGTAGAACTGTCCGCCGGTCTGCGGCGACGAGTCCAGCAGCGCGACGGTCAGGCCCAGTTCGGCGGCGGCGACGGCACCGGCGAGGCCGGCGCTGCCCGCGCCGACGACCGCGAGGTCGTACGGTTCACTCGCCGAGGCGGCGGTCATGGCCGTCCCCTTCCTGGGTGGTGATCGTGTCCCCGGGCCGGGCGGGGACCAGGCAGGCGCGGCGGTTGGGCCGCCCGTTGATGGTGGCGAGGCAGTCGTGGCACTGGCCGATGCCGCAGAACACACCGCGCGGGCGGCCCCGGCGCCGGGTCGTGCGCCAGGCGAGGATGCCCGCGCTCCAGAGGGCGGCGGCCACGGACTGGCCGGACAGTGCGGGTACGGGGCGTCCGTCGAAGGTGATCTCGAACGGGGGTCCCGGCCGTGCCCCGACCAGATCGGCGGGGGTGTGGGCCACGGGGGCCTCCTCTCGTGAAGGGGGGCGGAAGGACCGGCCGGGCGGCCGGGCCGCGCGGTGTCGGGGAAGCGGGGCGGCGCGACATCAGCGTGCAGAGCCGGCGCCGGATCAGGTGACGGGTCAGGCCGGGGCGAAGCGCTCCGGTCTGAACGGGCGGATGTCCAGGGGCAGTTCCTCGCCGGTGAGGCAGCGGGCGACGACCATGCCGGTCGCCGGGGCGAGGCCGATGCCGGCGCCCTCGTGCCCGCATGCGTGCAGCAGACCGGGTACGCGCGGGTCCGGCCCGATGGCGGGCAGGTGGTCGGGCAGGTACGGGCGGAAGCCCGCGTAGGTCCGCATCGCCCGCACCGTGGACAGTACCGGGAACAGGGCCGTGGCCCCGGCCGCGAGCCGCCGCAGCACCTCGGTGGAGAGCGTACGGTCGAAGCCGACGCGTTCCCGGCTGGCGCCGATGAGGACGGGCCCGGCGGGGGTGCCCTCGACCACGGCCGAGGTCTGGAGGGCCGCGGAACCGCTGGCGACGTCCGCGACGTAATCGGCGGCGTACACCTTGTGGCGCACCACGCGCGGCAGCGGTTCGGTGACCAGGACGAAGCCCCGCCGGGGCAGTACGGGTAGGTCCACCCCGGCGCACCGGGCGATCTCGCCGCCCCGGGTTCCGGCGGCGTTCACCACGTACGGGGCGTGGATCTCCTCGCCGCGGGCGGTCCGTACGCCGAGGACTTCGCCGTGCGCCCCGGTGGGCACGGCGACGACCTCCTCGCCGAGCCGGAGCCGTACCCGGTCACCGCACGCGCGCAGCAGGTGGGCGGCGGCGAGCGCGGGCATGACCTGGGCGTCCTCGGGGTAGTGGAAGCCGCCGCCCAGGCCCGGGGCGAGGTGGGGTTCGAGGTCGCGCAGCCGGTCGGCCGGGATCTCTCGCGCGGTGACACCGGCCTCGCGCTGTCCGGCGGCGAAGACGCGCAGGGCGCGCATCCGGGTCTCGTCGGAGGCGACGACGAGGCCGCCCTTGGGCTCGTACTCGATCTCCGGCGGGAGTTGCCGGGCGAGCCGCCGCCACAGGCTGGCGGAGAGGAGGGCGAGTTCGAGTTCGGGGCCGGGTTCCTTGTCGGAGAGGAGGAGGTTCCCCTCGCCCGCTCCCGTGGTGTCGCCGGCGACGGGGCCGCGGTCGATCACGGTGACGGTGAGACCGGCGAGCGCCGCGTAGTATCCGCAGGCCGCGCCGATCACGCCTGCGCCGATGACGATGACGTCCGAAGTGGGTCTTCTGGGCACGGCAGTAATATTTCACATTGCACTTTGGTTGCCAAGAGGTCCGAACGGTCGCCAAGGGTCCCGGAGGGGGCCGCCGGGACACAGGTGGCATAACGGGCTCCTGGGGTGTACTGGTCCAGGTTCCGCTACCTCAGTGATCCGGAAGCCCTTGTTGCGCACAGGCTCCACCAGTCCCTCGCGGGCGAGGTCCAGCATCGCCTCGCGGTGGTTCAGCCCCTAGGACCGCATCCGGGGTGGCCGGACTCCAGGAGTCCGAGGGCGATGAGTTTCGCCATGGTTTCCAGTCTGTATCTACACACGCGATCAACCGCACTAGAGGAGAGCATCATGTCCGCTACCTACACATTCGACGTCTTTTCCAGCCTTGACGGCTTCGGCGCCGCCAGCGGCCGCTGGAGCGGCTACTGGGGCAAGCAAGGACCCGAGCTCCTCGACCACCGCCTCGCCCTGTACGGCGAGGAGCAGCGGATGGTCTTCGGGGCCAACACGTATCGGGCGTTCGCGCGGATGCTGGCCTCGAGCACCGAGGAGTCCGAGGTGCGTGACCCATGGGTCACACGGATGAGGAGCCTGCCGGCAACGGTGGTTTCGACCACACTGGAAGGACCCCTCGACTGGCCGGATGCGAACGTCGTGAGCGGCGACGCCGTCGACGTCATCGCTCGGCTCAAGGAGGAGTCCGAGGTACCGCTGCGCTCGCACGGCAGCCTGTCGATGAACCGGGCGCTGATGGCCGCCGGTCTGGTCGACCGCGTCCAGGTGACGCTCTTCCCTGTGATCACCGGTCAGACCGGGCTGGAGCCGATCTTCCAGGGTGCGGCCGACTTCGACCTCGAGCTGATCGAGTGCCGGACGCTCGACGGCCACATTCAAGAGCTCATCTACCGGCCCACCCTGCATGTCTGAGTCCATCCATGCACCCCACCCCGTCAAGCAGCCGCGCCTGCGGGTACGTGTGCTCGGGTTCTGGACGTGCATCGCCGGCGGATGGGGGCACAGAGTCACATCCATCCCAGGGTGCGGGGGAGGGGCTGCCGAGAGGCGTCCGTCGAAGGCGTTCAGGGCGGTTCTCCAGCGCATGGTCCAGCGGACTTGGCCCTTCCCGGTGGGGTCCAGGGACGTGATCGCCATGTAGACGCAATGCAGGGTCCAGGGCATCACCCGAGGTCGTCGCGCGGGTACCGCACCCCGATCCGCCGGCGTACGACGTCAAGAGTGCGGATGACGTCGAGCGTGCCGTCCAGGGGGACCAGCGGCGACTCGGTCTCGCCCGACCGCAGGCAGCGCATCACCTCGGCGGCTTCCCGGCCGTAGCCGTGTCCGGCGACCGGCGGGGCGGGGAAGTGCTGCGGTTCGGCTCCGGCGCGGTGGAGGACGATCCCGCCGGGGTTGAAGAGGTTCGCCGGGATGTCGATGCGTCCACGTGTGCCGTAGATGACGGCGGCCTGGCTCAGTCGCGGCGAACGAGCAGGTCAGCAGCGCCGTGGCCCCGCTGCGGTAGCCGAGGAGAACGCTGGTGTGCTCGTCCACGCCTTCCGGCGTCAGATGCGCCTGCGCCTGGATGTGCTCCGGTGAGCCGAGCAGGGAGTGGGCCAGTGCAACGGGATAGACGCCGGCGTCGAGCAGGGCGCCGCCACCCGTAGCGGCGGTGGAGGCGGCAGCAGGCGGCGAGCCAGACCCTGGTGCGTTCGATGGTCCAGCGGTGGCGGCCCAGTCGCTGCGACGACGATCGAGATCCGTGTCACCGTGGCGGGTACGGGGACGCTGCGGACGCGCACCCCGGACGGGTTCAGGGCGCCGGAGACGCCCCAGGCGTGAAAGATCCTCCGTGAGCCGGTGCAGGGCCCGCCCGTCAAGCCCGACCCTCGCGTCCCGGTTCAACACCAGCAGGCCTGCTGGGCTCGACTTTCGTGATGCCGGCGGGGGGGTGCCTGATGTGGGCACCACCCCGCCGCGTGGTGGGTCGTCTGGTGGATCAGTCGGTGCCGTAGTAGCCGAAGTAGTCGATGATCAGGTCGACTTCCTCCCAGCCCTGGTTCCAGAAGGCGACCATGCCGCTGTCGGCGGGGCTGGCCTGGACGAGGTTCGCGGCCGTTTTGCCCGCCGTCCAGTTCAGATTGGAGGAGACCGGACGCGCCGGCGGGGTCGCGGTGCCGTTCTCGTACTGCTCGCGCGTGTTCGGGTCCGGGGCCACTGACAGGAAGCCGGCGCCTGTTGTGTTGGTGACCGTGGTGTTCAGGACGTACGCCTCGACGTTGGGGATCGCCTGCAGGCGGAGGTAGTCACGGGCCGCGAGCGGGCTGCCGTCCTGACGGGTGTCGACCATCCGGGTCGGCGTCGGGTGGTTCCACACATAGGCGGCATTGCTGTCGGGCGTGTAGTAGCCGTTGACGTCGACGACGATGTCGGTGGGCTGCCAGGCGCCGTTGCGGACGATGATCCGGCCGTCGGGTCCAACGGGCACGATGACCGAGTTGGCGACCGTCTGGCCCGTGGTGAAGTTCAGGTTGGACGCCGTCGGGGCTGCCTGCCCGCTGGGGTAGACGGTCAGGTGGCCGGCTTCGCGTGGGTTGGTGACCGTCACGTTGAGCGAGACGGCGGTGGCGCCCTTGGGAACGCCGCCCATCCCTGCGATCTGCACGCCGAAGGAGCCCTGCCCGGTGACCTGGCCCTTGGCAGTGCCCCGACCCTCGCGGGTGTCGACGAACCGGGTCGGCGAGAGCGAGGTGAAGCCGCTGGACGCGGCTGCGGTGAAGTATCCCGTCACGTCTGCGATGAGGTCGACGGACTCCCAGCCGACGTTGTCCAGGTTGACGCGCCCGTCTCGGCCGACCGGCATGATGACCAGGTTCGGCACGGTCTCGCCGGGGGCGTAGTTGATGCTGGACGTCTCGGGCCTCGGACGACCAGTGCCCCAGGCGATGATGTGACCACTGCCGGTGGTGTTGGTGACGGTGAGGTTGAGGGCCA
Organism: Streptomyces sp. NPDC003038; assembly: GCF_040611115.1. NCBI lineage: Bacteria > Bacillati > Actinomycetota > Actinomycetes > Kitasatosporales > Streptomycetaceae > Streptomyces > Streptomyces sp. NPDC003038. Next base: position 52,656 of record NZ_JBEXNN010000025.1, on the reverse strand, counting down.
CAGCGGTGACTCCGTCAGGAATGGTGCCGTTGCCAGTGATCTTGACGCTGGTCGAGCCGTACGCCGGGACCTTGCCCTTTTCCTGGCCCGTGCCGTCGCGGGTGTCCAGAAGACGCATGGGGGTGTGCGGGGTGAAGTCCGAGCCCCGCGTCTTCACGGTCACCTTGTTGACGGCCTGCGTATTCGTCGCCGCGTCGGTCACGGTAACGGTGATCGTGTACTCACCGACCTCGGCGTACGCGTGCTTGCTTACCAGTGGCTCGGCAGCGTCGGCAGTGACCGTATCCGTGGTGCCGTCGCCCCAGGAAATGGTGACGTCGAGCGGGCCTTCAGCGCCGCTGAAGGTGGAATGGACAAGCATCCCGTGCGCCGTCGTGCCCCAACTGTGCAGTCTGACCGAAAGGTCCTGGCTCTCGGCGGCGGTCGCAGCCCGGCTCTGGGCGGGCGGCACCACAGTGCGGACCGTACGGTCCGTGGAACTGCTGAAGACTTCGGCTCCGGACGCCTCGGCCGTGCTCGGGTCCATATCGGGAGCGGCTGCCCTATGGGGATCGGGTGCTACCGGCTGGGCCTGGGCCATGCCGGGTATGAGTCCAACGCCGGCTGCCAGGGCAGCCGCGGCAATTACGAGTCGGCGCTTGGGCACAGGTTTCCTACGTCTCTGATTGTTGATCGAACGGTGATTTGCCTTCCGCCCGGCCTCTGTTCTGGCCGGAGACCGTAACACGAGGAGTCGGCCTGCGTGTGAGGGGCTGTGGCCGAGGCGGTTGGTCTGTGGGTGATGGAGGGGGTGGGGCCCGCCCCCCGTTTAGGAGTGGCGGGCCCGTGCTCTGCTGGTGGGAGTTAGGGGGTGGGAAGGGGTGGCACCGGCAGTGGCAGGGGAGCCGTGCCGAGGGCTGGGATGGTCCAGGTCTGAGCGGGGGAGCGGTTGCAGTCGAAGAGCCAGAGCTGGCGGCCTGGGGTGGTGTCGTAGTTGCCCAGGTCGATGCAGCGACCGGAGGCGGGGTTGTAGATGGCGCCGTTGGCGCGGGGGAGGAACTGCTGTTTGGCACTCGAGTCGCAGGTGCGGAGCTCGATGAGCGTGGTGTTCGCGGTGCCGGCTCCGGCTGCGCTGAGGCACTTGCCGTGGGTCTGGATCGTGCCGTCGTTGCGGATCTGGAACTGCTGGGCGTTCGTGCCGTTGCAGCCGGCGATCTGGATCTTGTTGCCGTCGGTGTCGAGGTCGTAGTCGTTGTCGACGCAGTTGGTTGCCGCGCCGGCCAGGTGGATGGGGCTGGACGCGTTGGGGGCGGTGATAGAGGCGGCGTACGGATAGACGGCGAGGTTGCTGACGCCGCCCACGAAACCGCTGTCGGTCAGGTAGTGGGGCTGGCCGTCCTTCTTGTACCGGCCCATGACGAGCGGGCCGGTGGGAGCTTGGCTGGTCGAGGCGGTGTGGTGGCCGGTGCTGGCGAGGGTGCCGTTGACATAGAGGCGCATTAGGCCGGTGTTGGCGTTGTAGACGGCGGAAACGCGGGTCCACTCGGCGGGGGTGAAGCGGGCCGCGCTGTTGACGGCGAGGTCGGTCCAGTCGTACATCAGGCCGTCGGTGTCGCCGCGGGCGATTGTGAAGCGCCAGGCCTGGCCGTTGGGGTCGGCATAGAGGAGGAAGGCGCTGCTCCTGGTGCCGTCCTGGCTGGCAATCATGCCGCCGTTGATCGTGTCGGCCTTCGCCCAGGTGCTGATGGTGAAGCTGCCGCGCGTGTCGACGGCCTTGGTGGTGCTGGTGATGGTCGAGGCAGAGCCCTTGAAGGCTGCGTAGGTGGTGTCGCGGCCGCCGATGGCCTGCTGGGTGAAGGTGATTCCCGCCGTGGTGGCGGGATTGGTGCCGGCGGGCGCCGTGGCGGGGTCGAGTCCGACCTCGTCACGGGTCTTGTTGCCGGTCTGGCTGGTGAGGCTCCACTGGGCGGTGGGCCGGTTCAGGTCGGCCAGGGTGACGGGTGACGTGTCGACGCCAGTGGCGGTGGGGTGGGGAACGTTGTCGTCGGGGCGTGTCCCCTTGCCGTAGAACGAGACGAGCTGCTGGTTGATGTCGACTGCCCACAGGTCGGGGATGTCGTCACCGCTGATGTCACCGTCGGATCCGATGCGGGGATAGGTTTTCGGATCGACCTTGCCTGCGATCAGTCCTGCGGCCGGCTCGGTGAACCCGGTGAGGTCGGTGGCGCTCTTGACGGTGAAGGCGTGCAGGGTGCCGCCGTCGGTCTTGGAGCGGGCCCAGAGGGTCGGGAAGGCCGTGCCCTGTGCACGGCCGGGTGCGATCAGCTCGTAGCCGTCCCACTTGGTGTCGTTCCCGGAGAGCAGGATCGCCTGGGATGCGAGCTGGTTATTGGTGCCGGCGGTGGCGAGCCAGAGACGCCCGTTCTCGACGAACAGCAGGGAGGTCTGGGGGAGAGATTCGCCGGACTCGCCCGCGACCCCGCCGAACGCCGCGATCTGAGTCACCTTGGCCCAGTCGGCGCCGTAGCCGTAGGTGGAGCAGGTGATGACCGTCGTCTTGTCGGACTTGAGGCAGCTGGTGGGCTTGGTGATCGCGACGGATGCCTGCCCGTCGAACCATCCACCGTTGCCGTCGTTGGGGTAGACGTACAGCTTTGCACTGCCGGACTGGTGGGCGAAGAGGTCGTCGACGGTCTTACGGCCGAGGCTGCCCCGGTGACTGATCTGGATTCCGTTCCAGTTCCCGGTGTTGCCGACCGCCGTGACCATCCTGGCGCGGGGTGCGCCGTACGGGTCTTCGCCGCCGGCGATCTTGCGGAGGTCCCCGGCGGTGTCGGGCAGCAGGATGTCGGGCTTGTTGTCTCCGGTGATGTCACCGAAGACGGCCTTGCCGGCGTCGGGGTCGGAGGGGGCGTAGTAGCTGTAGACGAACGGTTGGGACATGTTGCCCGCGTTGTCCTGGGTCTGCAGGTACACGTAGTTGGTGCCCCAGCGCGGCGGGGTGACACTGATGGTGGCCTTGCCGCCCGTCAGCTTGGTGATGCCGGCGCCGGTGTCGGTGCACTTCCAGCCGGTGGCGGCTGCCTTGACCGGGTCGGTGGTCCAGCGGGCACAGGCGAGGCCCGAGCTGCGACCGCCGCCCAGAGGACCGGGGTCGGTGCCGGTGAGGGTGAAGCTACCCGGTTCCCCCGCGTACTTGGGGTGGGCGCCGATGGTGCCGGAGGCGGGGAAGTCGGTGGAGGTTACGGCGGCGGTCGGCGGGGTGCGGTCGACGCGGAAGAAGCACATCTCGGTGTTGGCGCTGGTGAGCGTGCCGTCCGTGGTGCGGGCCTGCCAGCCGTACTGGTGGCCGTCGGTCAGCGGGCCGACGTCGACGGTGACGGCGCCGTAGCTGCTCTGCCAGCCGGTTTCGGCGACCGAGGTCTTGCCGCCGTTGTCGTCGTCCCAGTACTGGAAGGCCGTCCACAGTTGCTGGCCGGTGGCCGAGTAGGTGGAGGTGGTGAGGGTGATGTTGTTGTTGGCGCCGACCCATCCCGGGTTGTCCCAGGGGTTCGCGGTGCCGGGGGTGCGGCAGTCGGCGTAGGAGCCGGTGTCCGCGAAGCCGGGGGTCGGGCTGGTACGGGGCCACCAGACGGTGGGCGTGATGTCGTACTCGACGACGATGTGCGGCGTGTTGCTGAACCGCTGACGGTAGTACTTGTTGTACTCGTCGTCCGGGGCCAGGCCGAGCGTGACGGTGGGCCACTGGCTTCGAACGGCGTTCTTCACGAGGTCGGTGACGTTGAACTGGATGTCACCCGAGCCGGACATGTTCACCGTCCCGACCTTGCTGCAGCCGCCCATGCGCGAGGCCTTCGCGCAGGGTTGCTGGTTCCAGCTGGTGGGATTGCCGATGGCGCCGGTGGAGTACAGGCCCATCGGGGTGACGGTGCTCGGGCTGGAGGACGAGACGACGGTCGCGTAGAAGGTCGCGCTGAGAACCTCGCTGCCCTGGAGCCTGGAGTCCATGCCGATCTGGAAGTAGGCCCGGGAGCGGCCCTCCCTGTCACACGGCGGGTTGCCGACGATGTAGCCGCAATAGCCGGTGGCGGGTTTGTCCTGCCCGTACTGGGTTCCGTTGAACTCGTTGGTGTCGGGGTACGCCTCCTGGACCTGGGCCCAGGCCTGGTTGGCGTTGTCGAGGGTCGGGTTCCAGCCCGGGTCGATGTACCACGGTCCGGTGCCCTGGCCGAGGAGGGCGGCGTCGGGGACGAGCTGGATGCCCTGCGCATCGACGGTCGTGCCGATCTTCTGCACGCTCGCGCCCGTGCCGGGGCCGTCCGTACTCGACCGTGTCGAGGTGTCCTCGGCCGGAGCGGACTGCTCGGCCAGGGCGCCCGCCGACTTCGAGAGGGTCGAGGGCGCGGCGGCGGCAGGCCCGGCCGAGTCCCACATCAGCGGGGTCGGGGCCGAGAAGCGGGTTTTGCCCTCGCCGTCGATGGCCTTGAGGTTGCCGGCGCTGTCCGCGCTCACGCTGAGCCCGTCGGCCTCGACCGAGAGCTGGAGCTTCTTGACCGCGGGGCTGGCGGCGGCCTCGGCGGTGCGGACGATCAGCACCTGGCGCCAGCCGCCGAGGGTGTTGGCGCTCAGCTCGAGGTCCACGCCGGGCAGGACGGAGGGGTACAGGGCGCTGTCGCCGTTGAGCGCGGGCTTGGGCAGCGGGAAGGGAGCCTTGAGCGCCAGCTTCTTTCCGTCCGCCGTGGTCATGGTCGCCATCGGGCCGGTGCCGCCGCCGGAGAGGCTGAGCCTGGAGGGAACGGCCGTCGGCGCGACGGTGCCGTCGGGGTTGGCCCGGAGTGTGGCGTCGACGGCCTGCCAGCTTCCGGCGGCCGTCTTGACCCGCTGCGGTACGGGCGCGGTGTCCGTGGTGAGCGTGCCGTTCGGAGTGACGAAGGTCTGTGAACTCGCCGTCGTCAGGTGCTCGATGACGACCGGCTTGCCGCTGCTCTTGGCCTGGGCTTTCGCGGCGTCGACGGCTTCCGCCTCCGGGGAGGGAGGGCGCTGCGGCGGGGCAGGCCATGCAGTGTCGGCCGGACCGTGCCCCCGTGCGTCGTCGGCGAACGCAGGGGGGCCTACGAGCCGGCCGGCCCCCAAAGCGAGTACGGCGGCGCTGACCACAGGGAGCGCGAGCGCGCGGGGGTTCCGCCGTCTGCGGAGGTCCCCCCGGCTGGAAAGGATCCGGTTTCCTGTGGGGGGATCCAGTTGTCTCGTCGGGGTGGCTTCGCCGTGCGCTCGAAGCGCGGTCGAGCACGGGTCGCGGTGGTCGCCGCGCTCGCTGTTCTCGTGTCGGGCCTGGGTCTTCCCGTGGTCCAGGCGGCTGACAAGCCGCCAAAGGTGTGGGTACCGCCGAAGACCGCGCTGCCCAACGCGAAGGCGGTCAAGGGCTCCAACGCCAAATCCGCCGTGAAGGACCCGGCTGCGGGCAAGGCATGGAAGCCCGCTCCGAAATCGAAAACTCCCGTAGGTGCCAGATCAGTTGATGTCGGTTCCAGGGCCATGCCACAGCCTGTCGTCGGTTCGGGAGCCGTCCGGGCCGGCGACCTGCCCGTGTGGGTCGCACCCGGAAATGGCGCAAAGTCATCGGCGCCTCTGTCTGAACTCGCCACCTCTCCCTCCGCCACCGGTACGGGCAGCCTCAAGGTCGAGGTCAAGGATGCCGCCAAGACCCGGGCCGCCGGCGTCAACGGAGCCCTGATCGCTCTCACCGACCCCGTGGGCGTTGCAGCGACGGGCAAGGTAGAGGTCGGCCTGGACATTTCGGCATGGGCGAAGAACGCCGGGGCCAACTGGGGCAGCCGTGCCCGGCTGGTCCAGCTGCCCGCCTGCGCCCTCACCACTCCTGGCGCCGCGGGCTGTACGACCCGTACGCCGCTGACCTCGCGCACGGACGCCTCCGGGCGGCTGGTCGCGGAGGTCGACGTACGGAAGGCAGCGCCGGGCTCCGTCTCGGTCCTGAAGGCGCAGCCCGAGGCGCAGTCCGCTTCGGGATCCGCGCCCCAGGTCCTGGCCGCTGAGGGCGTCGCCCTGGGCGTGGAGCCGGGCCCGTCCAGCAACCTCGGCGACTACTCCGCCACCCCGCTGCTGCCGTCGGCTTCCTGGCAGGCCGGGGCCAACGCCGCGAACTTCACCTACGGCTACACGGCGGAGATCCCCTCGGCCATCGCCGGCGCGGCGCCGAGCGTCGTACTCGGCTACGACTCCTCGTCCATCGACGGCCGCACCGCCTCCACCAATGCCCAGTCCGGCCTCATCGGTGAGGGCTGGGACTGGCACCCCGGCTCGATCTCCCGCTCGTACAAGGGCTGCAAGGACGCGGGCATCAAGGACTCGGGTGACGAGTGCTGGGCCGGCGACATCCTGTCCCTGTCCATGGCCGGCCACGCGGGCCAGATCGTCCGCGACGATGCCACCTGCGTGTACCGCCTCCAGGGTGACGACGGCACGAAGATCGAGCGCCTCACCGGTCAGCGCAACGCGGCCTGGAAGGGCGAAGGCTTCAAGGTCACCACGACCGACGGCACCCAGTACTACTTCGGAGCCAACCGCCTCCCCGGCGGTGACGGCACCGACCCGGAGGCCAAGTCCGTCTCCACCGTCCCCGTCTACTTCAACAGCGGCCAGGACAAGTGCCTGGGCGCGGACACCCCGGCCAACGGCACCTGGCAGCAGCTCGGCTGGCAGTGGAACCTCGACTACGTCGTCGACCCGCACCAGAACCTGACCTCCTACCGCTACGGGCAGGAGGACAACTACTACGGACGCGGCGGCGGCCAGAACAACGGCACCGGCGAGCCCACGCTCTACCAGCGCGCCTCGTACCCGACCTGGATCGGCTACGGCCAGCGCCTGCCCGACCAGATCACCGCCAAGGGCAAGGCCAACACCGCCGCCCAGATCTGGCTGCGCACCGCCGACCGCTGCTTCGAGACGGGCGCAGCCTGCGACCCGGCGCAGCGCAAGACCAACCCCGCGGCCTGGGGCGACACCCCCGTCGACCAGGAGTGCGCGGCCACGGGTCAGTGCCTGAACCTGTCGCCGACCTACTTCTCCACCAAGCGCCTGACGGCCATCGACACCGAGGTCCTCGGTAGTGGCGGCTACCGTAACATCGACTCCTACGCGCTCACCCAGCGCTTCGAGCCCTCGGGTGACGGAACCGCGCCGACGCTCTGGCTCGGCTCCATCAAGCGCTCCGCCACGAACGCCAGGCCCAAGCTGGAAGTACCGGCGGTCTCCTTCACGCCCCTGCAGATCCCCAACCGCGTCGATGGCGTGGTCAAGCGCCCCGACGGCTCTGACGCCGGGGCCTCCCGGTTCAACCGGCCGCGCATCCAGACGATCACCACCGAGACCGGTGGGCAGATCAACGTCGTCTACAAGGCGCCGGAGTGCTCCCGCGTCCAGGGCACCATGCCGTCCTCCGAGGACAGCAACACCATGGCCTGCATGCCGGTCAAGTGGTACCTGCCCGGCCAGTCCTTCCCGGACCCGGTGAACGACTGGTTCCACAAGATCGTCGTCCAGTCCGTCACCCAGCAGGACAAGGTCGCCGGCCAGGTCAGCCAGGTCACCGACTACGAGTACGGCGGCGGCATCGGCTGGCACCGCAACGACTCCGAGTTCGCCGACCCCAAGACCCGCACCTGGGACCAGTTCCGCGGCTTCGCCACCGTCACCACCCGCACCGGCAACGGCAACAGCGCCGAAGCCCCGCGCACCAAGTCCGTAGCCACCTTCCTGCGCGGCATGGACGGCGACGTCCTCGCCAACGGCACCAAGCGCAGCGTGAACGTCCCGGATGCCCAGGGCGGCACCATCAAGGACGAGGAAGTCCTCTCCGGCTTCGTCCGCCAGACCCAGACCTACGACCGCGACGGCGACAGCGGCACCGTCATCGCCGACGAGGTCTCCACCCCCTGGCTCAGCGGCGTCACCGCGACCCGCGTTCAATCCGGCGGCATGCCGGCCATCACGGCCCGCGCCATGAACACCGGCAAGGTCACCAGCCGCGCCAAGCTCGCCAACAACACCTGGCGCATCAGCGAGCGGACCTCCGCCTACGACACCACTCTCTTCTCCCGCCCCCTGCAGGTCGACGACAAGAGCGACCTGTCCCGCCCCGACCAGCGCCTGTGCACTTCCTTCACCTACGCCGCGGGCCCCGGTGGCGCGCTCACCCAGCTCGCCGCCCGCACCCTGGTCCTCAAGGGTTCCGGCGGGTGCGCCCAGACCCCGACCGCGGCGAACACGGTAGGCGACACGCGCGCTTACTTCGACGGCAAGGCCCTCGGCGAAGCCGGTAGCACCGCCGACCAGACCGGTACCGAGGTTCTGGAGAAGTACGACGCCACGGGCAAGCCCGTCTACCGCCTCAACATCACCTCCACCTACGACGTCTACGGCCGCATCAGCACCACCACCAACAAGATCCGCAAGGACGCCGCCCACCCCGACGGCGCCGTCACCAAGACCGAGTACCGGGCCCTGGCCAACGCGCTGCCCTACGAGGTCACCCACACCAACCCGCTCGGCTGGAAGACCACCACCACCCTCGACACCGGCCGCGCGCTGCCGATGAAGACCACCGACGAGAACGGGCACGTCGCCGAGCGCGGCTACGACGCCCTCGGACGCGTCACGGTCATCTGGCAGCCCGGCCAGGACCGGACCGTCGACCCGCCGGTCCGCAAGTTCTCGTACAGCATGAACGGCACCAACGCGCCGACGACCGTTCTGAGCCAGACGCTCATGAACGACGACTCGTACATCTCCAGCTACACCATCTACGACGGCCTCGGCCGCATCCGCCAGACCCAGGCCCACACGCCTTCCGGCGCCTACGGCCGGATGATCACCGACGCCCTCTACGACTCCCACGGCTGGCAGGTCAAGACCAGCGCCCCGTACTACAACGACCAGGCGGCCCCCGGCGGCGCCCTGTTCCTCCCCAACGGCGGCGTCAGCCCCGACAGCCACATCCCCGCCCAGACCGTCTCCGTCTTCGACGGCCTCGGCCGCTCCACCGCCTCCGTCTTCCAGTCCTTCGGTATCGAGCAGTGGCGTTCGAAGACCGAATACCCCGGCGCTGACGAGGTCCGCAGCATCCCGCCGAACGGCGGCTACGCCACGGCCAGCATCACCAACGGCACCACGTCGGCCCTGCGCCAGTACAAGAGCAACCTCCCCACCGGCGAGTACGACGAGACCACGTACGAGACGAACACGCAGGGCCAGGAACTACGGCGCAAGGACTCCGCGGGCAACGAGTGGACCTTCGCCTACGACCTCCTCGGCCGCACGGTGCAGACCACCGACCCGGACTCGGGTACCGCCACCACGGTCTACGACGACAGCAAGAACCTCGTCACCGCCACCGACGCCCGCGGCAAGAGCGCCACCACCGTCAGCGACCTCCTGGGTCGCACCACCGCCACCTACGAGGGCACGGCCGTCGACCCCGCCAAGCAGGTCGGCGCTTACACCTACGACACCAAGGTCCTCGGCAAGCCCTCCACCACCACCCGCTACACCGGCGGCGCCGCCGGGAACGCCTACACCACCGAGGTCACCGGCTACGACAGCGGATACCGCCCGCTCGGTACCAAGGTCACGATCCCCGCCACGGAGAAGCAGCTCGCCGGCACCTACGAAACCAAGAACACATACGACAAGTACGGCCAGCTCAAGACCACAGCCCTCCCGGCCATCACCGGGGCCGGCCTCGCCGCCGAGACGCTGACCTACGGCAGCAACATCGCCGGCAGCTTCACCTCGCTCGACAGCACCATGGGCTCCGTGATCACGCCCTACGTCGTGGACATGCGCTACGACCCCTACGGCAGGGCCATCCGTACCACCCTGGGCGACACCGGCAAGCAGATCGTCTCCACCGTCGACTACGACCAGGCCACCGGACGCCCCGTCCGGACCACCCTGGACAAGCAGACCGCAACCCGGGCCAGCGTCGACGTCAACGACTACACCTACAACCGGGTCGGCCAGCTGACCTCCATCAGCAACACCCAGGACGGCGCCACCCGCGACCTGCAGTGCTTCACCACCGACTACCTCGGACGCCTCACCAAGGCCTGGACCGACACGGGCACCACCACCACGGCCCCGCAACCGAGCGTCCGCGGCATCGGCGGCTGCTCCAACAGCACCGGCCCCAAGCTCGACGCCACCACCGGCAAGCCGAGCGTGGGCGGCCCGGCCCCGTACTGGCAGGAGTACGAGTACGACAAGATCGGCAACCGCAAGAAGCTGGTCAAGAAGGACGTCACCGGGAAGACGGCCAATGACGTGACGGTCACCCAGACGTTCGGTACCGGACCGAACAAGGGCACCGGAACGGGTGGCCCGCACGCCCTGATGACCTCCACCGAAACGACTGCCACCGGCACCAAGGTGACCTCGTACACCTACGACGCCACCGGCAACACCGCCTCCATCACGAGCACCCCCGGCACGAAGACCCTGACCTGGAACGACCAGGGCAAGCTCGACAAGATCACCGGAACCGGCGAGAGCGCGGGCACCAGCTACCTCTACGACACCGGCGGCAACCAGCTCATCCGCCGGGACCCGGGCAAGACCACGCTGAACGTCGGCGCCGACCAGATCACCCTGGACACCGCCACCGGCAAGGTCTCCAACGTCCGTACGTACGGAGCCCCCGGCGGCCTGTCCATCACCCGCACCACCACCGCCGGCACCTCCAACCTCACCTACCAGGCCTCCGACCACCACGGCACCAACGGCGTTCAGTTCAACGCCACCGACCTCGCCCAGGTCCGCCGCCCTAGCGACCCCTTCGGCAACGAACGCGGCACCCAGCCCGCCGCCGGCATCTGGGCGGGCGACAAGGGCTTCGTCGGCGGCACCAAGGAGAAGGCCACCGGCTTCACCCTCCTGGGCGCCCGCGAATACGACCCCACCACCGGCCGCTTCATCAGCCCGGACCCGATCATCGACGCAGGCGACCCGCAGCAGTGGAACGCCTACGCGTACTCCAACAATGACCCGTTCAACAAGTCGGATCCCAGCGGACTCAAGCCCATCAGCTGCGAGGGCAACTGCAGCCCTGAAATGCGCGAGGCCGAGAGCAAGGCCAGTCCCCCTCGTTGGGATGGACCGAGCCCCGAGCAGATCGAGCTGGACAATGCCAACGGTGAAGTCATCAAAGCGAAGAAGCGGCGCGATGAACTGAAGCACGCCGTTGTCGACCTGGTCATGGACCTTATCGGCTACAACGACGCCCGGGACTGCTTCACCAAGGGCGACGTCATGGCCTGCATCAACACCGCCCTCAACGCGGTCCCCTGGGGCAAGCTCTTCAAGGCCATCAAGATCGGCATCAAGGCCTTCAAGATCTACAAGGAACTCAACAAGACCTACGACGCCATCAACGCTGGTGAACGCCGGGCCGCCCAGGCCATGGAAGCGGTCACCAAGGCCAAAAAGGCTGAGGACGAAGCAGCTGCAGCGGCAGCCAAGGCAGCCAAATCAGACGAAGCGAAAGCCTCCAAGGAATCGGCCAGCGACAGTGCCGGTACAGACTCCAAAGCCGAAAATGGGGATGCTGACGCCGAATCCCAGGGCAGCGGCTCCGAGGCCAGGACGAAGTCTGACTCCTGCGAAGTCGAGTCGAACAGCTTCCCGGCGGGTACCACGGTCCAGATGGCCGACGGAACGACCAAGGCCATCGAAGAGATCCGTATCGGCGACACCGTGATGGCAACTGACCCGCAGACCGGCGAGACCCGCCCGAAGCAGGTCACGGCCACCATCACCACCCCGGACGACAAGGACTTCACCGACCTCACCCTCACCGACGACGCAAACCCCCGCGGCCCGCCGGCCACCATCACCTCCACGTTCCACCACCCCTACTGGAGCGAGACCCGTCACCAGTGGGTCGACGCTGGCAACCTCACTCCCGGCGAACAGCTTCGGAAGCCCAACGGCAGCACCCTCACCGTCCAGTCGGCCCGCAACTACCCGCACGCCGTCACCACCCACAACCTCACCGTCAACGACTTCCACACATACTATGTGCTGGCAGGCGCCGCGCCGGTTCTCGTCCATAACTGTGGCGTTGGCAGTGAAGATGATGCAATGCTGGCGTTGGACCGCGCGGAGGAGCTCAATTCGACCCGTGGCTATAATTCTGCAACTACGGCAGTAATCGGAGTCTTCAATTCGAAGACCAAGGCATACTCGATCCGAATTGGAATCAACGGAGATGCCCCCCAGCCCGCCTCGTGGATACTCAGGCCCGGCGAGGAATTCGCTCGGGGAGGCCGCGGAACTCACGCGGAGGAGAATATTCTCAACAGCCTGGCATCGCACGAGCATCCAGTATTCGGCGCTGCTTCCCGAAATTTCTGCGTGGATAGATGCTCGATGATGCTCGGTGACCATGTGTATGGACTGACTCTCGGCGGGCGAGGGTTTCGCGGGCATCAGCCTCAAAATTCTCCATACACGATATTCTGGGGGGCTGGAGACTGATTCGCATGCAGGACAACTCGGACTCGACAAGGTCAATTAGCGTGTCTCTGCCTGACCTGAAGGTGGCTGCAGCTGCTGTCGCACAGCGCGGTTCCGTCTTCTATCGAACCCTCGGCCCTCAGGAAGAGAGCGACTGGCTTGATTCTGTACTGGATTTGATCTGGTCCGCTGCAGACGGCCAGGACGTGGATGAGGAGTGTCTTGAGGCTCTAGAAGAATTGGGCGAGGAGTCACAAGCTGATGAATTCGACTCCTCGCACCCTGAATTCTTTGCTGCGAGATCCCTGGAACTGATCGGAAATGCCTTGTCGGTCACACTGAGGCCGGATCCAAAAAGGGTCGATCAATCCTATGTTGCCCTACGGGAGCTGCTGTCGATAGTCGATTACAGGCTCGGAGCTAGCGAACCTGTCATCACTCGGTACGGCGACCCTCCGCCCCCTCTTGGTCCGCTGGAGACAAGGGAGATCGAGGCGGAGAATGCAGTGAAGGAAGAACTGTCGAGATCTACGGACCGTACGGTCGCCATCGGTCGAATTAGAGAGAAATCGGCCCGATTCTCTATCGATCTCACACTCCCCGTCAGTGACTGTTGCGGTGAGTAAGTGCCTTGACGGCAATGCTGACGGCAACGTCAGCGGACAGCTGCCGTGTCGGGTGAGACGCTCGGTCAAGAAGAATGGGGAGTCCCCGGGGCCATGGCCCCGGGGACTCCCCATCCTCGGCTCACTACCCCATGCCCGGGACCCGTCATCGGAAATCGCTTGCGCCCGCGCCGCTGGCCTCGGCCTGCCGTGATCCGACGTGCAGGGGAGCGCGCAGAGGTGCTGTGCGGCATGCCCGCGGGCGAGGTGCTCCCGGCTACGGAGGGCGCTGGAGGACCGTTTTGGCCGTGCCGCCCGCAACGGGGCCGCTGGGGGTGGTGTCCGCCCTCGGGCCCGTCCCCGGCTGTCGCCGCATGTCGCGCCCGTACTGCTCGGCGGCCTGCCGAGTCGGACGATGCGCTGCGAAGGCGGCGGTCGCCCGCGTTCTGGCAGACCGAAGCTACTCAGCGCAGTACGGCGGCCAGCAGGGGGGTGCCCAGCGCCGTCAGATCGGGCAGGTTGAGGGTGTAACGAACGTAACAGATTTAACGGATGTAACGACCGTGCCGCCGGGCCGTGAGCAGGCCCGCGCGGCGCAGGACAGCGAGGTGGCGGGAAACCTCCGGGTGTGAAAGTTCCCAGGCGTGGGCCAGCTCACCGGTGGTGTGCGGGCCGCGCGCCAGGGTGTGCAGCAGCCGCGCCGTACCGGATGTGTGAGTGCCTCAGCCGTAGTGTGACCGCTTCCAGCGATACCGGCTCTGATGGACTCGGCTCGGCCACGGGGTACTGCACCACCGGCTGCCACCCGGGTGCGTGGACCACCACCAGGTGGGGGCGGCCGAAGACACTGGGGATGAAGGTGACTCCGCTGCCGTGGGCGGCGGTCGCCTTGTCCTGCAGCTTGTCCACGATGACGCAGCCGCCGTCCGGTGCCAGGGTGACTGCGCCGGAGACCGATGCGTGTGCCGCCCCGATGCCCCGGCGCTTCAGAAGGTCGTTCTGGTCGTTCTTCAGGCGCAGGTCGGTGGCGAGCTGCACGGCGACGCCCGTCCAGGCGGCGCCGAAGAAGGCCTCGGCGCACTGTTCGAGGGTGTGGCGCACCCGCGCCCGCACAGCGGCCGGGTCCGCGAGCAGCCGTTCCGCGAAGGCCTCTTGCCGCGCGCCGCGCGCCGCGGGCCTGGGTCAGGTTCAGGGCCCCTACACGCGCATCCGGCCGCTACCCCGGCCAAGGGCGGGGACGACGGGCCCGCACCCCGGATGCGCGCGCTGCTGGCCGCCAACGTGGTCTACGCCTAAGGAACCGGAACGGGGCTCAGCGGTGGAGGCCGCCGGGCGCGAGCAGGCTCGTGAGCTCGGCCATCGCCTCTGGCGACGGTTTGAACGGGCCGCAGGTGCGGCCCTTGAGCGGCCGGGTTCCTTGAAGCCCGGCCGCTCAGCGAACAAATAATCGGTTGCCTGTTGGCGATGGTGGTGGATGCAATGTCCGGCATGGTCACCCAGGTGCGCCCGCCACGGCGAGATGAGATGAACGCGTACTACCGGGCCTTGCCACTCCACGATCCGGGCCAACTGCAGCCGAGTCGTGGCACGGGAGACGCCCACGCATGAATACGCCACCATCGCCGCCTGGAACGGAGCGGACTGACGGATCGTCCGTCCGGATCGGCGCTCTCGTTCCGCTGACTCGGCCTGGCTGGGTCGAGGCAGGCCGACACCTGCTCGCCGGAATGGAGCTGGCCGTTCGCGAAGTCAATGACGCCGGCGGGATCGGCGGCAGACCACTCGGACTGGTGGTCCGAGACACCGCGGCTGATCCGCAAAGGGCCGCGGCGGCCGTGGACGAATTGGCCGGCCTGGGCGTGGCCGCCTTGGCGGGGGAGTATCACAGCGTCGTCGCTCGCGCCGCTGCCGCCAGGGCCGACGCACTCGGCCTGCCGTTCCTCTGCTCGTCAGCGGTTCTCGACGCGCTCACCGAACAGCCAACGGAATGGGTCGCGCGCCTCGCCCCGGCGCAGTCCCACGGCTGGCGGATCTACGCGGACTTCCTCCTCGGCGCGGGCCACAGTCGCATCGCCGTAGCAGCCCAGCCGAGTGTCTACTGGGCATCTGGGACCCGCATCCTGCGGGACCACCTCGCTCCACGCGGCGGCACCGTCATCGGACTCGGCATGCACGCGCTCACCCCCGCGGCCGTGTGCGACGAACTCGTCGACCATCGCGCGACGGCCCTCCTTCTTCTGGTCGGCCACCCGGAGCCGGCCGTGTCGATCGTCAAGTCCGTCCGCCGCGACCAGCGCCTCGCCGAGATCCTGATCGGTGCTCCGGCCGGGCAACCGGAGTTCGCCGGATGGGCGACGTCGCTGGGCGACGACAGCGCCGCGATCCCGTTCTTGCGCTACCTGCCCGAGCGCCTGAGCCCACTCGGTGCACGAGTGGAGACGGCCCTGCGCGAGCGGCTGGCCGAAGCGCCCTCCTTCGTCGCCTTCGAG
This sequence comes from Streptomyces sp. NPDC003038, assembly GCF_040611115.1. Classification (NCBI taxonomy): domain Bacteria; kingdom Bacillati; phylum Actinomycetota; class Actinomycetes; order Kitasatosporales; family Streptomycetaceae; genus Streptomyces; species Streptomyces sp. NPDC003038. The sequence continues at coordinate 37,052 of NZ_JBEXNN010000025.1, read as the reverse complement.
GGCTACGACACGGTCGCCGTCCTCGCCGATGTGCTGCGTTCTCACGGCGTGGACCGGGCACGCACTGCCGAATCCTGGGCGCGCGTCGCAGTCGAAGGCACCCGCGGGCAGATCCAGTTCTCCCGTACGCCGGGCATCAGCGTGTGGCAATGGGAGTGGGCGCCGGTCCAAGTCGTGGACCGAGATCCGGCGGAACCCGATCGCTTTCGGATCCTTCACACCGGCTGAGAGAGCAACCACGGTCCCATGGGTCCCCGGCGCTGGAGCGGGGCGCGCCGGTTTCTCGTCCCCTGGTTCGTTGTCCACGAGGCGGACCATGGGCTTATTATCGTCCTCGCGACGATAATGATGACGCGGGCATGATCAGCTAGGGTGACGCACGCCCGGTGGCGAAGCCCGGTGACGAAGTCCGGCCCCCTCGGCGTGAGCGAACACCTTCCGGAGATCTCAAGTGACCACGCGTCAGCGCGTCAACGCGCAGGTAGACGCCCTGCCCAATCCCCTGTCGGCGGCCCGAGCCCTGACCAGCCCCTCCGCCCCGGACCGCATCGAGGACCCGGTCATCACCAGGGTGCAGCGCATCCGCACGGCCCTGGGACTGGTGGGCATGTCCTGGCTCCTCCTGGCCTACCCCCTGCGCGAGGGTCGCCAGGACTTCGTGCTCGGCAAGCTGGAGGAACTGCTGATCGGCTGCGCCATCGTCCTGGTGGCCGGTGTCGTCGGCGTAGGCCTCTGCGTCCTGTCGACCCGGGCGCCCCTGCGGCGCCTGTACGCGCGCCGCGTCGCCGGCCCTCTGAAGGCGTTGGGCGCGCTGCCGCTCGGAGCCGGCGTGGTCTGGCTGATGGCGGCGGCCCTCGGCGGTGACATCGTCTCGCTCTCGGACGTGGGCCCGCACGACATCACCTTCGGGTTCTTCGGCAGCGTTCTGGGCACGATCTTCACCGGTCTCCTGGTCGGCCTGCTGTTCGTCGCGGCCGCACTCGTCTGCGCTGCCGTCCTCGTCTGGGCCGTGTTCTTCACCCTGGCCGCCGCCGTCACCGGCCTGAACTCCTGCTTCCGCACGGGGGAGGTGCACGAGCTGCTGCCGGCCCTGCTTTCCCCGCTGCTGGTCTGGTCCCTCTACGGCTTCCAGCTCTGGGACGGCCCGGCCGTGGCCGCACCGCCCGTCGTGCTCTACGTCTTCTCGCTGGGCGGCCCGCTCTCGGTGTCCGCGCTGTCGCTGTGGGAGATACGGCGCCTGCGCGCCCGGTACGGCGTGACGCTCGGCTCGCTGCTCGGCCGCTAGCATCTGGCGTCAAAGGCCCGTACATCCCAAGGGGTTACCCCTTGGGATGACCCCTTTTGACCGCGAGGGCCCGTCACCTCCTCCACCCCGCTGCTGCGGCGCCTGCGGGCGCGCTCGCGAGAACGCCACGTACACCGCCTTCCGTGAGGTGGGCCGTGTGATCCGCACGGCGACGACCCGCCGGGGGCCGACGGCTACGGCCAGGCCGCACGTCCGCCCGCCGCGACGGGACGCCCGAAGCTCCAGGTCGCCTGATGCGGGAGCGATCCGTGCCGTCGGCGAAGGCGTACGCGTTCGAATGGGGCTTCGGCGCCACGGCCGCTTGTGTGGCTTGAGACAGGACCTCCGGGCTAGGTGTATTGCCCTGTGAGGTCGGCGCCGTTGTGGCTCAGGGTGGTGTCGGTGAGGAGCGGCGGAGCCGGTCGAGGCGTTGGATGACGGGGGTAGCGGCGGCGCCGTGCAGGAGCACGGACAGCAGGACGGTGAACGCCACGACGGCCCACAACTGCCGTGCTGACGCGCCGAAGTGCTCGCTGTGGCCGAGGGCGTACGCGAGGTAGAACAGGGATCCGATGCCGCGGATCCCGAATACGGCCGTGACCAGGCGTTCGCGCGGGCCGGTTTGGCCCCCGAGTAGGCCCGCCCATCCGGCGGCCGGCCGAACGACCAGGACCAGGAGCAGCCCGACGACAGCGCCTTGCCACGTCAGTGAAGGCAGTCCGTACCTGACGAGGTACCCCCCGAGCAGGAAGAGCAGGAAGGCGGTCAGCAGCCGTTCCATCTGTTCAGTGAACTCGTGCAGGACCTTGTGGTAGCCGTGGTTGCGCTCGGCGCCCCGGATGGAGCAGGCGGTGACGAAGACGGCGAGGAATCCATAGCCGTGCATCAGTTCGGCCGCTCCGTACGCCACGAACGTGGCGCCCAGCGCGACGAACCCCTCCATGTGCTCGGAAAGCCGCAGTGCCGAAGGCCGGGCCCGGAAGAACATCAGGCCCAGCAGCCGTCCCGCGATGACGCCGACTGCGAGCCCGATGGCCGTCCGGGCCAGTACGTCGACGAGGAGCCATTTCCCGATCCAGTCCGTCGCCGTCGCCCCCTCCGGAGCCGCGGCGAGTGCAAGGGCGGCCAGCACGAACGGGAAGGCGAGTCCGTCGTTCAGCCCGGCCTCGGCGGTGAGGGAGAACCTGACCTCGTCCTCGTCGTCCTCCACGTCGGTGGGCTCACCCACCCGTACTTCCGCCGCGAGTACCGGGTCCGTCGGCGACAGCACGGCCGCCAACAACAGCGCCGGAGCGAGAGGCCATTCCAGCAGCAGCGCCGCTACCGCGGCCATGACCGCAATGGTCAGCGGCAGGCTGATGCCCAGCAGCCGCCAAGGGCCCGCCCAGCGGCGCCAGCCCACGGGCCGGTTCAGGGCGAGGCCGGCTCCCATCAGGGACACGATGACGCACAGTTCGGTGGCGTGCTCGACCCACAACCGGTCCCGCCCCGGTTCCACCACCGGCACTGACAACGGAAGGGCGGCGACCAGAGCTCCGGCCGCCAGGAACACCATCGGCATGGACAGCGGCCGGCGAAAGACGAGCCGGGGAAGCACGGCCGCACCGAGCGCACCGACTCCCATGGCCAGGTACACGGCGTCGGAGATCGTCACCTGTGCCATCCTGTCCGAAACGGACCTCATCATGAGCGACCATGACGGTCAGCTCTAGCGGCACTCACCCTGCTGACCGGCTACCAGACGCCAGCCGGCCTGCGCCGGATTGGCCTGAGCCGACTCGCGACCTGGTTGAAGAACCGCAAAGTCCGGGGCGCCCAGGCGATAGCCGAGGCAGCGATGGATGCGGCGCAGGCCCAGCACACCGCTGTTGCCGGGGAGATCACAGCCGCCGCCGTGGTAAACACCCTGGCCCGGTCATTGCTGGCTCTGGACGAAGAGATCGCCGCCGTCGACGGGCAGATCGCGGCCCGCTACCGAGACCACCACGACGCGGAAGTGATCCTCAGCATGCCCCGGATGGGCCCTTGCTGGGAGCGGAGTTCATCGCCTGCACCGGCGGGGACATGGACGCCTTCGGCAGCGCGGGCCGACTCGCCGGCGTCGCGGGACTCGCACCGGTCCCACGGGACTCTGAACGCATCAGCGGCAACATGCGCCGACCACACCGCTACCACCGCCGCCTCCTGCGCGTCTGCCGCTGCCGCATGACGATCACGGCTTCGTGACGGCCTCTGGATCTCCGAGGCAAGTCCCGTCTCTTCAGCCTGTACCGGTCAACCCTGACGATCGTCGGGGGTACCGGGCCGCCATTCGGCCAGGGCACCCGGCCTGCGGTGTTCCTACCGTCGGCGGCATGGAATCGATCAAGCGGTACGGGTGGGGTCGGCGACTACCGGTGGCGGTCGCGTCGGCCGGGGCGGGGGCAGCGGCCGTGGCTTGGCTGGCACCCGACGGCACACTGGGCACGAACGAACCGGTGCACGTCACGGCGGGCCTCTCAGCGAGGGCCTACCGGGCGCTGACTGGGAGCGTGGCGGACGGGCCAGCGTGGGCCGAGACCGCCCTGGAAGCGGCGAGTGAGGGCACTTTGCTGTTCCTGGGCCTGCTGATGGCCTGGGTTGGTTGGAGCGCCCTTCGCCGCCGTGACGCGCCGGGCCTGGCCGGGGTAGCAGTGGCCGCCGCCGGGACCGTCGTCGCCTACGGACTCAGTGAGGCGATCAAACTCCTCGTCGACGAGGAACGTCCGTGCCGGGCCCTGCCAGGGGTCTCGGCCCTCGCATCGTGTCCCGAGCCGGGCGACTGGTCGTTCACCAGCAACCACGCCACCCTGGCAGTCGCGTTGGCAGTTGGTGCGATCTTGGTACGTCCTCGGCTCGCGGCCCTGGTGCTCCCGGTGGCCGGGGCGGCCGCCCTGTTGCGGGTGCTGGTCGGGGTGCACTATCCGCACGACGTCCTTGCGGGCACGGCGCTCGGCGCGACGGCCGTAGTGACCGTGTGGCTCCTCGTACTACCGATTGCCGTACGGGCGGTGTCAGCTTTCCTCGTACGTCAGCCGGTCGGACGGCACCGGGACCACGCCGGCCTCGTGCGCGACCACGGCCGCCGCAGCCCGGTTGTCGACCGCGAGGCGCGCGAGGATCGAGCTGACGTGGGCCTTCACCGTCCCCTCCGCCAGGCGCAGGCGGCGCGCGATCTGCCCGTTGGAGAACCCGCTGCCGAGGAAGCCGAGCACGTCCCGCTCCCGGGCCGTTAGCGCCTCGACGCGGGCGCGGGCCGCGGAGCGGCGGCCGGCTTGGGCGCCCGCACCGCCAGCGGCGAGATACGCGACGACCCGTGCCGCGACCTTCGGTGACAGGTAGGCGGCGCCGTCGGCAACCGCCCGGATACCGGCGATCAGCTCCTCCGGCTCGCCAGACTTGATCAGGAAGCCGGCGGCACCTTCGCTCAGGGCGCGCAGGATGTACTCGTCCTCGCCAAAGGTCGTCAGCATCACGATCCCCGTTTCGGGGACGGTCCTTCGTATTTCGGCGGCGGCTTCTATACCGCCGGTCCCCGGCATCCGGATGTCGAGGACGGCCACCTGCGGGCGGTAGCGCTGGACCAGCTCCACCGCCTGGTGGCCATCGGCTGCCTCGGCGACGACGGTGATGCCGGGGTCGGTGGCAAGGACTGCGCGGACGCCTGCGCGGATCATGGGCTCGTCGTCGGCGATCAGGATCCGGATCATCGGACAGCCTTCCCGGTGTAGTCGTCGGTGGAGACCAGGCGGCCAGCCCGAAAGCAGAGACGGTAGATATCCCCCGAGTGGTCATCGAAGGGGTCGCTGGTCTGTACGTAGAACTCGCAGGCCGCATCTTGTGGTGCGGGCGTGGGTGCTGCCGGGCGGCGGGTCGTCTGGCGCTCGGGCAGGTACGGCGCCACGTCCGCGCGTGGCTGGCCGATGTGCAGGAGGGCGTAGTCCCGGGGGGCGAGTACCGACTGCCGTGCCGTCACGGTGTCCCACGCCCGCAGCCCGCCGATGAGCAACGCGGAGGTGCACAGCGGCACCAGGACGGCCGCGGCGGCGGTACGGCCCAGCCGGCGACGGGCACTGCGGTGCTCAGGAGGCAGTACGTCACCTGGATCATCGGGCTCGGCGCGGCGTGGCGGGGGCACGGCCCTGGGACGGTGCGGGAGCCTGGCCCGGACGGCGAACCCGCCGCCCTCGGGGCCCGATGTGAAGGTGCCACCGGCCAGTCGGACGCGTTCATCCAGGCCGATGAGCCCGAAGCGGTGGCCCTCGCCGGGTGCGGAGGCCCGGGACGCAGGTGCGGGACGGGCGGCGTGGTCATGGTGGGCCGCAGACACGGTGGACACCGGCTCGTTCGTCACACTGACCTCGGTCCGTTCTTCCATGTGCCGGACGACGACGGTCGCCCGGTGCCCGGGCGCGTGCTTGGCAACGTTCGTCAGCGCCTCCTGGACGACGCGCTGCACGGCCCGCTCGACGACCAGCAGGGCGTCACCGGCCACCGCTTCGCCTTCTACACGCAGCCGGACGTCAAGCCCCGCCGCGGCCGCCCGGTCCACCAGGCGTTCGAGTTCGGTGAGCCCAGCGCCGGGCTCGGACCCCGGAGCCAGATCCGACGGCTCGCGCAGGACACCGATCACCTCGCCGAGCCGGTCCACGGCGGCTCCCGCCCTGGCGCGGATGTCCCGGGCGGTGGCCCGGTGGTCCTCAGACAGGCCAGGGCCCAGCTTCAGTGCCCCCGCGGACAGGGCGATGAGGCTGAGGTCGTGGCCGAGGAGGTCATGCATGTCCTGCGCGATCCGGGTCCGCTCGCGCAACCGGGCCTGTTGGGCGACCAGATGCTGTTCCCGCTCCAGCCGCGCGGCCCGCTCCCACCCGGCCCGCACCAGTTCGCGGTACTGGCGCAGGAACCGGCCCGCGAACCACGGCAGCATCGCCGCCACGAGCAACAACCCCACGAACTGGCTCGCCCAGCCCAGCCATGTCGGCACCAGGAGCACAGCCACAACGGCGGCCGCGAGCACTCCGACCAAGGCCGCCCCCGTGCTCCGGTTCCGCCCCGGCTGCCAGCCCGCGAGGAAGGCGCAGACCGCCGCCGGTATGCCCCACCACAGGGTGGCGACACCTGTGCCAACGGCCGCCACCGCCCCGATGAAGAGGCCTGCGGACAGTACCGGTGCCGGCACCCGGGCCTTGGTGATCACTGTTCTCACGAACGCGACCCTACGGAACTCCGCGCCCCCGCGGCACTACCGAAAGTCCACTACCGCAGGCCCGGGATCTCATGCCCCTTGCCGAGCAGGCCGGATCAAGGACTGCTTGACAACCATGATTGGGAATCAGTCACACCACCAGTCGGTCCGGGCGCGGGGCGGTTCGGCTTGATCGGCAGCATGGCGAGTACCGGACCGGGGACTGTTGGCGGCGTTCCGGTACTGCTGTGTCGCCGCGGGAATGCCGGGGCGGAGAAACGGTCCACTACGGTGCCGCCGCAGAGAGGAACCACCCCATGACTGCCCCCGCCCCGCGCCTGACGGTCGCGACCTGGGCCCGTCCCAGTCCGGCCCTTGCGTGCGCTGTCATCTTCTCTGCACTAGGGGAGTCGGTCGTGCCGGGCGAGCTTGACCGCGGAGACGAGCAGGATCACGGCCAGCAGGGGGATGAGGACGAGGTCTGGGAACACGCCCAGGAGCAAGCCGCCGAGGATCGCGCCGGCGACGGAGCCCGCGGCCATGGTCGCGGTGAAGCGGAGGTTGGCGCCGAGGACGGCGAAGCTGCCGTCGCGGCTGTAGCGGGCGAGCGCGACCAGCATGGTGGGCAGGGAGACCAGCAAGGAGAGGCTTCCGGCGGTCTTGATGTCCTCGCCGAACAGCAACACGATCGTCGGGATCAGCAGCTCGCCGCCTGCGACGCCCATGATCGCGGCGACGACTCCAATACCGAACCCGGCCGCGACTCCGGCGGGGATCTGGGCCCAGAGCGGCAGGGCGACGGTGTCCAGGGTGGTGACGTGGGTGACCACGAGGGCTGCGGCCATGAGGACCATCAGGGCGGCCAGGACCTTGTAGAGGGTGGTGCTGCGCATGCGGACCGCCCAGGACGCGCCGGCCCAGGCCCCAAGGAGGCTGCCGGCCAGCAGGTTGACCGCGACGGGCCAGCGGGCGGCGACGTCGGCGGCCGGGACCGCCGCGAGGCGTGCGGGCAGCGCGACCAGGACCACGACCAGGCTCATCGCCTTGTTCAGGATGACGGCCGAGAGAGCGGCGAACCCGAACAGGCTGATCAGCAGGGGCAGGCGGAACTCCGCGCCGCCCAGGCCGATCATCCCGCCCAGCACTCCGATCGCGGCTCCCGCGCCGAAAACGAGGGGAGCTGCGGGTGTCGGGCGGAGCGAGGTGAGGTTCTGGTCGGTGGTCATGGCGGGCATCCTCGCTGGTGGCGGCCCCTTCCTGCCATGGCAGGAAGGCACCGGGTGTCCACTCAGGGTTCGTCCGGATCTCCGATCTCAGGGTCTCATTCGGGCGGGCGGGTGGTCGGGATGCCGAGGACGACGGGCTCGATGGCGGCCCAGAAGGTGCTGGCCAGGTTCCGCGCCCCGGACGTCAGGTGCGGTTGCTGTGCGTCAGGATGTACGGCCATGGGTGAGATTTCTGAACTGGTTACACGCCTGGGACTTGAGCCGCACGTCGAGGGCGGCTGGTTCCGCCGTACTTGGCGCACCGGGCCGGAAGCGGTACCGGACGGGTACGGGGGACCGCGTCCGTTCGCGACGGGGATCTACTTCCTCCTCCACCCCGGCGAGGTCTCACGCTGGCACCGGGTGCGTTCCGACGAGCTGTGGCTGTGGCACCGGGGCGGGCCGCTGACGATCCGGCTCGGCGGGAGCGGGGAGGCGCCCGGGGAGACGGCCGCTTCCGTTCTGGGGCCCGGTTTCGAGTACGGGGAGCAGCCACAGTTTCTGGTACCGGCCGGCACCTGGCAGACCGCGGAGCCGGCCGGCGACGAGCCGGTCCTGATGTCGTGCGTCGTGGCTCCCGGCTTCGACTTCGAGGATTTCGAGATGCCGTGATCTTGTGAACTTGCGTGCTTCTCTGCACTTCACCCTTTCGGGCGACGCTGCGTATGTGTTGCGGCAATGAGGCTCCCTTCAGGTGGGATGAGTGGGTGCAATGTAGTGACGGAAAGTGATGGTGTTCGTCGGTAAGGGGCTTCGGTGTCCTCGACCTGGACCGCTGGTGTTGCCCACGGTCCCCTGGTCAGCAGACGGGTGGCCGCCTCTAAGGTGTGAAGATCAACCGATCGGCCCGGAGGTGCCATGTCCTTGAAGATGAAGTTGGCTGCGATAACGCTCGATTGCCCTGATCCGCTGGCTCTGGCGGCGTTCTATCAGCAAGCCACCGGCCTCGAACCTCACCCGAAATCCGACGCAGACTTCGCCAGCCTCAACCGTGAGGACGGCCTCTTCATCGGCTTCCAACGGGTCGACGACTATCGCGCTCCCCGCTGGCCAGGTCAGAGCGTTCCCCAGCAGCTCCACCTTGACTTCGCAGTGGATGACCTGGACGAGGCCGAAGCCCGGCTGCTGGAACTGGGCGCGGGCAAGGTAGATAACCAGCCAAATGAGGACAGATGGCGGGTTCTCACCGATCCGGCCGGGCATCCCTTCTGCTTGGTAACAGGTTGATCGGTACGCGACCGACCACTCAAGGGGCCTCCGGTGGTGAGTGGATGGCGCGGGGTCTTGGGATGCCCAGGTCGACTGCCGGGCGCCGGGCTCGTCGTTGGGTTTCGTCGCGCTTGGCTAGGAGGAAGGTGAGGGTGAGGTTGATGCCTTCCGCACCGGCTCCCCAGCACCGGCGAAGTCGTACCCCTGCTGCAGATCGCCCCGTCCAAGACCGACAGCGAACGGCTCCTGCTGGTCAGCCCGGAACTGGCAGACGTCCTTTCCACCATCATCCGCCGCCTGCGGGGAAGCAGTCGCGCGATCCCGCTGGTGACCTCCTACGACGTCCACGAGCGGGTCTGGAACCCGCCGATGCCGCTGCTATTCCAACGCGATATCGGCACCGAACAACGGGCTTTCACCCCGACCGCGCTCCGCAAGCTTCTGATCAACGCGCTGGCCGCCACGAGCCTGACCGATGCCGCCGGCGAACCGCTCGTCTTCTCCCCGCACGACTTCGCAGGATCTTCGTGACCGACGCCATCATGAACGGCCTGCCACCGCATATCGCCCAAGTGATCTGCGGGCATAAGAGTCTTGATACGACGATGGGCTACAAGGCGATCTACCCTGCCGAGACCATCGAGGCCCATCGCGCCTTCATCACCCGCCGCAGGGCCGCCCGGCCCAGCGATGAGTACCGAACCCCCACCGAGGAGGAATGGGACGCCTTCCTCGCGCACTTCGAGAAGCGCAAGGTCTCCATCGGAACCTGCGCTCGTGCTTTCTCAAGCCCTTGTGTTCATGAACACGCTTGCATTCGTTGCTCGCTCCTCCGGCCGGACCCAGCCCAGCGCGGCCGCCTTGAGGAGATCCGCGACAACCTCGTCGCCCGCATCGCCGAAGCCGAACAGGAGGGCTGGCTCGGCGAGGTCGAAGGACTCCGGGTCAGCTTGGCCGGCGCCGAAGACAAGCTCGCCCAGGTCGACGCACTGGCCGAGAGACAGTCGGCTGCGGTCCAGCTTGGAATGCCGGGCTTCAGCCGGTCCGGAGGAACCGCTGGGACGCCGAGACCAACGTCATGATCGAAGCCAGAGCGAGCGAAGACGAAGATCAAAACGGAACCGACAGCCCGGCCTCGCGCAGCTGGGACAGGGCTGTGGACATGCATTGCTGCACAGTCCTCCCGTCAGCACGCATGCCATGCTCCAAGGGACCCCCACTGGCGGCGAACGTCCACGCCGGCGCGTTGTCGGCCACCCTCTCGGCGTCCACTCTGATCATGGCGTTCACGCCCTGCTCACCCAGCCATTCCAGGATGAGGAGTGTCACGTCCTCGATGCCACCATCCTGGTCGATCTTTGGCCAGCGGCCCTGGTTTCCTGTCATTGCCCAGACTCTACTGAGGGGTCCGAAGCGGTCGGCATCCAGTGGTCAAGTCGGGGGGCTCAGTGCCTGGTCTCCATTCTGGCAAAGAGTTCAGCGCACTCGCTGGCGAAGGAACAGAGCTGGTCCACGACCTGCCGGTACTTCTGCGGATCCCGCAACAGGTTCGGCGTGGCATCGGTCCAGTGCTGCCACAGGCCACCGGCGGCAAGGTAGGGGGATGCTCGCTCGGTCCCAAGGACGGCATCGAGGTGAAGCAGTGTGCTGAGAGCAACGATCTGGTCGTAGACGAGGTCGGGTTGAGGCAAGCAGCGATCAAGGTATCTGCAGACTAGATCGGCGTCCGCGCTGGTGCCGAAGGTGGCAAGAATGATGCAGTAGGCCCCGCCGCCGGGGCCTTCCCTGGCCAGCAGGAGTTCGCCGATGCGGCTGCGGAACTCGGTCCTGCCGGCTACAGCAACCAGCCACGAGGCAGTCTTACGCTCTCGCCAACCGCCTTCGAAAAGGACGCCGAGCTCAGCGGGAGTGATCTCCCCGGCAGCCTGGACCAGCTCCCTCATGAACAAGTCCCGCTCAGGCCCGCTCAACCGCAGCGAGCTTCCACCCAGCCGCAGGTACCGCCGGCCGGGCGTGACGAATCGTCGGACCAGGTCCATGAGCTCGGGGTCGGTGTTGGCATAGCGCATGGCTGCATCTTTGCCCTGCGGGGACCCAGCTGCCAGCGGTTTACCCAGAGCCCCGAGTAGCGATCGCTAGTTCAGAGAAGCAGGCGTGTTCGTGCTGGCAGAGTACGGTCCGCAGAGCGTTCGCTCACCTTCCGCCGACCCGACGGACGCCCAGGCCGTGGAGCTCACCGGGCGCGACGGGACACGGTGCGACCCAGGTGGCCCAGCGGCTCGGGTTCGGCAGCAGCCCAGGTGTGCAGGTCGTAGTAGAAGCTCCGGACCGAGATGACGATGTCGTCCTGGCCCATCCTGTGAGAGCCGTCGTCCTTGAGGCGGATTGCCTCCCGCCAGTGCGTATAGAGGTCCGGAGCAATCCGCAGGCCCTGCTGACCAGGGTGAGCTGTTCGATCTTCACCCAGAAGTGCTTGACCAGGAGGAGCGCGAGCTGCTCAGGCTGGCGTAGTCGAGATCAGCGCGGCGTCGGCCGAAGTAGTCGATCAGGGCGTCGCGCTGGCCGACGTCACGCCCTGATGAGCGTGGAACCCGTAGAAGCCGCTGACTACCGACAACGCGTGGTTGATCGTCCTCGGCGCGTACCCAGCACGCCGTGCAGGCTTGCCGGTCCTCAGGTTCACCGACCCGGGCGCGTCCCCACCGGTCTTCGTCCGCTGGCGCTGCGGATTCGAGGCCGCCCGCAGCCACCCTGCCAACACCGCGACCTCAGACTCAGTCGCCTTCTCCCACGTCACGCCCAGCAGCCACAGCAGTCGAAACCACCTCAGCAGGCCGTACCCGTAGCTGCGTACAGTCAACGGGCTGCAGTCGTTCACTGCCAGGTCCCGCAGATAGGCGGTAGCCGCCTCGATCTCATCGTCGTACGTGTTCACGACGATGTACGGAGGGTGGACGCCCCGAGCAGGGACAACGGCCCCCACCCGGGGCAGCTCGGCCCGTCCCTCGATCAGTTCATGTTGCAGTTCCACGGTGTTCCTCCTCGTTGATCGCACTGCCATCACGCTGATCAACGAGGGGACTTGGTGCAGATAACTGTGCCTCGCCGCGACGCGGGCTCCACGAGTCCGCGATCGGCCTGACGAAACACCTTGACGACGGGGGCAACGCCCCGGGCCGACACCCTACGAGCGGCCCGCAACGCCCATGCCGCCTGGCATCACCTGCGCGTGCAGGATCCGGCGGCCGCGGGTGAGCTGTCCGTCCCCCTGGCGGACATGCGCGGCATCCTTGGCGAGGACGACCTCCGCCGTGACGTCCTCGCCCAGGCCGGGGCAGTATCCGCCACGCATCCGCGCCCGGACACCTGGGGGAGGTGTCCCCCGGTGACGATCCGACGATGTCCGACGGGGCCAAGCTGCGGTTGCAGATCAAGCAGTCCCGCCAGGGCACCGACCCCGTGGTGATCGAACGAGATTTCACCAAGGCCCCGGCGAGACGGCCCGAGCTGCCGCAGCCGTCCCGGGGTGCTGGCCACGGCGGCGGCGCGGGCGGGCGCCGTCGGCAACGGCTGCCTTGGCCATGGCCTGCGTGCCACGGCCCGACGCAGGCCCACAAACGCACCGTGCGCAACGCGGAATCATCCGCTCGAAGCCGTGGCCCCTGAAAAAACTCCGCGGCTCCCGCGACGGACCCGCGCCCCGGCCGCGTAGAGAGGTGAGGAAGTCGGGGAAGTGCGATGGGGAGGGGCCTCACACATGGCGGGTCAGTTGCCGGGGCGGATACGCAAAGGCATGCGGGGTACGGCGGTCGCGGCGGCGGCCATGGTGGTGTTGACCGGCTCGCAGGCGCCGGGCCTCGCGGCGCGGGAGTCCGGCCCCGAGGACGCCGCCGCATCACCGGAGCAGGGCGCTTCGGGCGATGCGCACTACTTTCGCGAGCTGCCTCCCCTGGCGGCGGACGAGCCCGAACCGTCCTCGCCCGGCACCCTCTTCACCGTCGGTCGCGTGGCGCTGCCCGCCACGGTCTTCGCCGCCTACCGCAACGCCGAGGCGGCGCTCGCCCGGACCACCCCGCGCTGCGCTCTGCGCTGGCAACTGCTCGCGGCCATCGGCCAGGTGGAGTCCGGCCAGGCGCGGGGCGGAAGGGTGGACGCGAACGGCAGGACGTACGCGCCCATCGTCGGCCCGCAGCTGAACGGCCGGGGTTTCGCCATGATCCGGGACACCGACGGCGGTGCGTACGACGGCGACAGGTCCTACGACCACGCCGTCGGCCCGATGCAGTTCATCCCGTCCACCTGGACCAGGTGGCGCGCCGACGGCAACGGCGACGGCAGGACCGATCCCCACAACGTCCACGACGCGGCGCTCGCCGCAGGCCGCTACCTGTGCGCGGGCGGACGCGACCTCTCCTCGCCGGCGGATCTCGACCGCGCGATCCTCTCCTACAACCACTCCCGGGAGTACCTGAGGGTCGTCCTGTCCTGGTACGCCTACTTCAGGGACGGCCACCGGGTGATTCCGGAGCGGGAGGGCGCCGGTTCCGGTACGGACCCTGCGCCTCCCGGCACCGGACGGACCGAGCCGGATGTCCCCGCGCCGAGGACCGGGACTCCGCCCGCTTCCCCGGCGCCCACACCGCCGCCGCCTTCGCGCAGGCCGAAGCCCGCGCCGACCCCCGCTCCCTCGCCGTCGGCGGACCCGCCCCCGGTCACGGCTCCGAGTGCCCCTCCCGGTACCGGCATCGAGCTGCCGGGTGATGTCCTTCCCGCGGGTACCGGCAAGCTGCCCGGCAACGGTTAGGACTCCATCACCGATCACCCCTCCACAATCTGGTGTACCCGACGGTAACCTCCCGGGTCATGGCAACGGACAGGTATCCAGCGCACCCGGCCGCACCGGGTGAAGAAGCGGCCCACCAGCGGTGGCAGCACATGTGGAGCCATCGCGAACAACTGCTCAAGGTGGCTCGCCGCAGGTCCATGAGCGCCGAGGACGCCGAGGACGCCGTGCAGGAGGCGATGCTGCGCGGGGCGCAGAACAAGCACCTCGACGACGCGCGGCTGGGCGCATGGCTGACGACCGTGACCATGCGCCTGTGCGTCGACCGCTACCGGCAGGTCCACCGCGAGGCCCAGGTGAGCGGCGCCCCGAAGCTCACCGCCCCCGGTCCGGTCCCGGTCGAGGAGGCGGTGTGCGACCGGGCGGAGGCCAGATGGCTGGCGTACCGGAGCAGGGAGCTGCCCGCCCGCCAGGCGGAGGCACTCCGGCTGAAGGCGGAGGAGCGGGACGTCGGGCAGATAGCCCGTGAGATGGGTCTGAGCTACGAGGCGGTGGAGTCCCTGCTGGCCAGGGCCCGGCGTACGTTGCGCAACTCGCTGGCCGGCACGCTGGCGCTCGGCCTGTGGCTGATCGGTCGCGGGCGGGACCAGGTGGGTCGGGCCGGTGGCGATGTCCCCGCCCTGGCCGCTGCCTCCGCGGCGGTGACGCTGGCCGTGGTGGGACTGGCCGTCCCCTTCGCGTACGAGCTCGACGCGCCGCTGCCCCGGCGGCCCGGCACGTCGGAGGTGGCGGTGGTGGGGGAGGCGCCGGGCACGCCGGGCATGCAGGGCGCCCGCATGCCGGCCGTCTCGTCCGTACGACCGAACGCCCCCGCCTCCGTACGTCCGACCGGACCGGCGACACCCGCGGGCCTGCCCGCGGACCTCCCCTCCGTCCTGCCGACGGTGGCGACGATCCTGCCGGAGCTCTCGCCGGATCTTCCCGCCCCGGCCCTGCCCGCCCCGGATCTGCCCACGCCGGCCGTGCCGGTTCCGCCGCTCCCGGCGACGCCGGCCATCCCGGCCGCGCCGCCGCTCTCCGGCACCACCGCGGCACCGGACGTCGTCCCAGGAACCCTCCCCGCGCAGCTGCCGTAAAAAAACTTGGCCGAGTCGCGACGGACCCGCCGCCCTTCCCCGTAGAGCAGATGTCGGAGCTGCTTCCCGCTGAAGGGTGAACCGGATGGGCGTCGAGATCTGTGTGGAAGGGTTGACCAAATCCTTCGGCCACCAGGTCATCTGGCAGGACGTGTCGCTGACGCTGCCCGCCGGGGAAGTGTCCGTCATGCTCGGCCCTTCGGGTACGGGCAAGTCGGTGTTCCTCAAGACACTGGTGGGCCTGCTCAAGCCGGATCGGGGATCCATCCGGATCGCCGGGACGGACATCACCGAGCTCCGCGAGCACGATCTCTACGAGGTGCGGAAGCTCTTCGGCGTGCTGTTCCAGGACGGCGCCCTGTTCGGGTCGATGAACCTGTACGACAACATCGCCTTCCCGCTGCGTGAGCACACCCGCAAAACGGAGAGCGACATCAGAAGGATCGTCCTGGACAAGATGGACATGGTCGGTCTGATCGGCGCCGAGGAGAAGCTGCCCGGCGAGATCTCCGGAGGTATGCGCAAGCGGGCGGGCCTGGCACGGGCGCTGGTGCTCGACCCGGAGATCATCCTCTTCGACGAGCCCGACTCGGGACTCGACCCGGTGCGCGTGGCCTACCTCAACCAGCTCATCGTGGATCTGAATGCACAGATCGACGCCACCTTCCTGATCGTCACCCACGACATCGCCTCGGCCCGCCAGGTCCCGGACAACATCGGGCTGCTCTTCCGGCGCGAACTGGTGATGTTCGGCCCTCGCGAGGAGCTGCTCACCAGCGACGAGCCGGTCGTACGACAGTTCCTGGGCGGCCGGATGCAGGGTCCGATCGGCATGGCCGAGGAGAAGGACGCCGCCCAGGTCGAGGAGGAGCTGGCCGGCCTCGGCAGCGGGGACGACGTCGTCGTGGAGACGCCCCCGCGCCTGCTGCCCAGCCCCGGAGTCACCCGGCCGCCCCGCTGGCAGGCGATCGCCGACCGTGAGGCGGAACCGCACCGCAAGCCGGTCCCCCCGGGGGAGGCGGACACGGCCCCCGCCCCGGCCCAGGCGCCGGACCCGGACCCGGACCCGAACCCGTCCCGGGAGGGTGCCCCGGACCTGACCGCGGACTCGGCGGCAGGGACCAAGCCGGCGGCGAAGCCGGCCCCGGCAGTGGAGGCTGACGCATGAACCTGTCCCCGACTGGAGCGCTCCGGCACTCCGGCAGCCTCTTCGCCATGGCGCTGGACGTCATGCGTACCCTCCCGCGCCGTCCCTTCCAGGTGCGGGAGTTCATCCAGCAGGCCTGGTTCATCGCGAGCGTCACGATCCTGCCCACGGCCCTGGTCTCCATCCCCTTCGGCGCGGTCATCGCGCTCCAGATCGGCAGCCTGACCCGGCAGCTCGGCGCCCAGTCCTTCTCCGGCGCCGCCTCCGTACTGGCCGTGCTGCGGGAGGCGTCCCCCATCGTCACCGCGCTCCTCATCGCGGGGGCCGGCGGCACGGCGATCTGCGCGGACCTCGGGGCGCGCAAGATCCGGGAGGAGATCGACGCCATGCAGGTGCTCGGCATCGACCCGATCCACCGGCTGGTGGTGCCCCGCGTACTGGCCACGATGCTGGTGGCCGTCCTGCTCAACGGCCTGGTCTCGGTGGTCGGCGTGGCCGGCGGCTACTTCTTCAACGTGGTCCTGCAGAACGGCACACCCGGTGCCTACCTGGCCTCCTTCACCACCCTGGCCCAGCTCTCCGACCTGTGGGCCGCAGAACTGAAGGCACTGGTCTTCGGCGCCATCGCCGCGATCGTCGCCTCGTACAAGGGCCTGAACGCCAAGGGCGGGCCGAAGGGCGTCGGTGACGCCGTGAACCAGTCGGTGGTCATCACCTTCATGTTGCTGTTCGTCACGAACTTCGTGCTGACCGCCGTCTACTTCCAAGTCGTTCCGCAGAGGGGATGAGGATGACTCTCCTGAATCCGCTGGACGCCCTGCACCGTGCCGGGCGCTCCCTGGAGGAGCTGGGCGTGCAGCTCGTCTTCTACGGGCGCTCCCTCGCCTGGACCGGCCGCACCCTGCGCCGCTACAAGAAGGAGGTCCTGCGCCTGCTCGCCGAGGTGACCTTCGGCCGCGGGGCGCTGGCGGTCGTCGGCGGCACGGTCGGAGTCATCGCCTTCCTCTCCTTCTTCACCGGCACCGAGGTCGGACTCCAGGGGTACGCGGCGCTCAACCAGCTGGGCACGTCCAACTTCGTGGCCTTCCTCTCCGCGTACTTCAACACCCGGGAGATCGCCCCGCTCGTGGCCGGGCTCGCGCTGTCGGCGACGGTCGGCGCGGGCTTCACCGCCCAGCTCGGCGCGATGCGGATCAGCGAGGAGACCGACGCCCTGGAGGTCATGGGCGTCCCGTCGCTGCCGTTCCTGGTCACCACCCGGATGATCGCCGGCTTCGTCGCGGTGATCCCGCTGTACGTGATCGGGCTGCTGTCCTCCTACTTCGCCGCCCGCACCATCACCACGGGCTATTACGGGCAGTCCACGGGGACGTACGACCACTACTTCCAGCAGTACCTGCCACCGGTCGACGTGCTGTGGTCCTTCGGCAAAGTGATCGCCTTCGCCGTCGTGATCATCCTGGTGCACTGCTACTACGGCTACTACGCGAGCGGCGGCCCGGCCGGTGTCGGTGTCGCGGTCGGCCGTGGCGTACGGACGTCCATCGTGGCCATCAACGTCCTCGACTTCTTCCTCAGCCTGGCCATCTGGGGCGCCAACACGACCGTACGGATAGCGGGGTAGGCGCATGCGGATACGAATACCGGCCCCGGCTCTCGCGCGGGCCACCCAACTGCGGCTCTACGGAGTCGCCTTCATCGCCGTGATCGCGCTGCTGCTGTCCTTGACGCTCGCCGTCTACCAGCAGGTGTTCACCTCCGTCGTCCGGATCACCCTGGAGGCCGACACCCTCGGCAACCAGTTGGAGCCCCGCGCCGACGTCAAGCTGCGCGGCCTGCTGGTCGGCGAGGTCCGCGAGGTCAGGGCCGACGGGGAGAAGGCGACCCTCTCCCTCGCTCTGAAACCGGAGCACGTCCGCCTCATTCCGGCCGACGTCCACGCCCGGCTGCTGCCCAAGACCCTGTTCGGCGAGAAGTTCGTCGACCTGGTCGCCCCCGGCAAGCCGTCGGGACGGCACATCCGTGCCGGTGACGTGATCACGCAGGACCGCACAACGGTCGGCATCGAGCTCCAGCGGCTGATGAACGACCTGCTGCCGCTGCTGCGCACCGTGAGCCCCGGTGAGCTCAACGCGACCCTGTCCGCCTTCGCCACCGCTCTCGAAGGGCGCGGCGACCGGATCGGCGACAACCTCACCCGCGTCGAGGACTATCTGCACCGCCTCAACCCGCACATGCCCTCCCTCCAGGAGGACATATCCCGGTTCGCCGACGTGGCAGAGGTCTACCGCGACGCCGCCCCCGACCTGCTGCGGATCCTGGACAACACCCTCACCACCAGCCGGACGCTGGTGGAGAAGCGGGAGCAGCTCGCGTCGGTCCTCACCTGGACCGCCACCGCCGCGAACACCACGGAAGCCGTCCTCGAAGAGAACTCCGACCGGCTGATCACCCTGGGCCGCGTCTCCCGGCCCACGCTGGCCCTGTTCGCCCGCTACTCGCCCGAGTACCCGTGCCTGCTGGCCGGGCTCGTGCGTCAGGAAGCGGCGTCCGAAGAGGCGTTCAAGGGCGGAACGATGCGCATCACCCTCGAATTCGTCCACCCCCGTCCCCCCTACCGACCCGGCGAGGAACCGCGTTATGCCGACCGCTCAGGACCGAACTGCAGAGGTTTGCCCCACCCCGAGGTCCCGGCACCGAACCACAAGCTCAACGACGGAACGGGCCGAGGTTCCCACAGTGCCGTGTCCGGAACGCCGACCGAACAGCGGGCGGTCGCCTCGCTCGTGGCCCCGGTCATGGGGCTGCCCGCCGACGAGGTGCCGGCGGTCACGACCCTGCTCTTCGGACCGATGGCACGGGGAACGGCGGTGAGCGTCGCATGAGCACCACGACTCGTACGCGTCGTACGAACGCGATGGCGACAGCCCCCCAGCTGATCAAGCTCGGGATCTTCGCGGTGGTGACCGTGGCGGCGACCGCCGTGCTCGCGGCCACCATCGTGAATCTCTCCTTCACCCCGAAGGACACCTTCACCGCCGTCTTCAGCGATGTCACCAGCCTGGAGGAGGGCGACGACATCCGGGTCGCGGGGGTACGGGTCGGCGAGGTGGAGAACATCGCCGTCACGGACCGGACGCTGGCCGAGGTCACCTTCAGCGTCTCCCGCGACAGGCACCTGCTCACCAGCACCCGCGCCGTGATCCGCTACCGCAGTCTGGTCGGGCAGCGGTACATCGCGCTGACGGAAGGAGCGGGGGAGTCCAAGCGGCTCAGCCCCGGGGGACGGATCCCGCTTTCCCGTACCGAGCCCGCGCTCGACCTCAACGCCCTGCTGAACGGATTCAAGCCGCTGTTCGCCGCCCTGAGCCCGAAGGACGTCAACCAGCTCGCCACCGAGATCGTCAAAACCCTTCAGGGCGAGGGCGGTACGGTCCGCAGTCTGCTGGCGCACACCGCCTCGCTCACCACGACGCTCGCCGAACGTGACCAGCTGATCGGCTCGGTGATCGACAACCTCAACACCGTCCTCGGCACCGTGGACGAGCGCAGCACCCGCTTCTCCGACCTGATCGCACAGCTGCAACGGCTGATCTCGGGGCTGTCGGCCGACCGGAAGCCCATCGGTGAATCCCTGGCGGGCATCAACGGCCTCGCGGAAGCCACCTCGGGTCTCCTCAAGGACGCCCGGCCGCCGCTGAAGACCGACATCGCCGAGCTGGCCACGCTCACCGGAACGCTCAACGACCACGAGAAGACCGTCGAGGGCGTCCTGCAGCGGTTGCCGAACAAGCTCAACGAGCTCACCGGCACCGCCTCGTACGGCTCCTGGTTCAACTTCTACCTGTGCGACTTCGACGGCCGGATCGTGCTGCCGAAGAGCGCCGGGACCATCACTCCCGAACTCCACGTCGCCCGGGCGAGGTGCGGACGTTGATCCCCTTCCGCGAACGCAATCCCGTGACGATCGGCGCCATCGGCCTCACCGTGATCACGCTGCTCATCGCCGCCGCGTTCAATGTCGAGAGCCTCCCGCTCATCGGCAGCGGCGAGAAGTACAGTGCCGCCTTCTCCGAGGCCGGCGGGCTGCGGCCCGGCGACGAGGTCCGCATCGCCGGTGTCAAGGCCGGCAAGGTCGACGAGGTGGAGCTTGCCGGTGACCACGTCAAGGTGAGCTTCCGGGTCAAGGGAGACCCGGAACTCGGCTCCCGAACGGGTGCGTCCGTCCGCATCAAGACGATCCTGGGCGCGAAGTACCTCGCCCTGGAGCCGAAAGGCCCCGGCCGGCTGAAGCCGGGCAGCGAGATCCCCCTGAGCCGTACGGTCCCGGCGTACGACGTGGTCGCCGCCTTCAGCGACCTCACCACGACCACCGAGCAGATCGACAAGGAGCGGCTGGCCAACGCCCTGGACACCCTCTCCACCACCTTTCAGGACGCACCCGAGGAGGTGAAGGCCTCCATCCAGGGGCTGTCGAAGATCTCCCGGACCGTGGCCTCCCGCGACCAGGCCCTGCGCGAACTCCTGGGCAACGCCAACGGCGTCACCGGCGTGCTCGCAGAGCGGAAGGACGAGTTCAGCAAGCTGGTCAAGCACGGCGACGAACTGTTCAAGGAGATCCACGCGCGGCGGGAGGCCATCCACGCGCTGCTCAAGAGCTCCGTCGCCCTCAGCGTCGAACTCTCGGGCCTGGTCAAGGACAACCGGGCGCAGATCGGCCCGGCGCTCAGCCGCCTGAACACCGTGGTGCGGATGCTGGAACGCAACCAGGCCAGCCTCGACCGCAGCGTCCAGCTCATGGCCCCCTTCGCCAGGGTCTTCACCAACACCCTCGGCAACGGCCGCTGGTTCGACAGCTACATCCAGAACCTGGTCGCCCCCACCCCGGTGGTCCCACGGACAGGAGCGTCACGATGAGGGTCCCGGTGAAGCTCCCGGCGAAGCTCACGCTCAACCGGCGTGTCATCCGCCACCTCGCGCTCGCCACCGCGCTGGTGGTGACCGCCGTCATGGCCTTCGTCCACCTCGCCGAGTCACCGGCGGTCCGCGTGACCGCGTACTTCCCGCGTACCGTCGGGATCTACCCCGGATCCGACGTCCGCGTCCTCGGCGTCCGGATCGGTGAGGTCAAGAAGATCACGCCGCAGGGTGGCCGGGTGCGCGTCGAGCTGGAGTACGCGGCCGAGTACAAGCTCCCCGAGGACGCCAAGGCCGCGATCATCAACTCCTCGGTCGTCAGTGACCGTTACGTCCAGCTGCTCCCCGTCCACCGCGGCGGCCCGGTACTGAGGAACGGCGCCGTCATCCCCGAGGAGCGCACGGCCGTGCCCGTCGAACTGGACCGGGTCTTCGACAGCCTGCGCATGACGGCGGACGCGCTCGGCCCCGAGGGCGCCAACAAGGACGGTTCGCTCTCCCGGCTGCTCGCCGTCAGCGCGGACAACCTCCAAGGACAGGGCGCGCAGCTCCACCAGACGGTCGAGGATCTTTCGCAGGCCGTGACCACCCTGTCCGACGGCAGAGAGGACCTCTTCGGGACCGTACGGAACCTGCAGGTGTTCACCGCCGTACTCGCGGCCGACGACGCGAGCGTCCGCTCCTTCAACGACAGCCTGGCCAAGGTGGCCGAACAACTGGCCGGAGAGCGCGGGGACCTGGCGGCGGCGATCAAACACCTGGCGGCCGCGCTCGCCGACGTGGCGGACTTCGTGAAGGAGAACAAGAAGAACCTGACCGCCGACGTGAAGGGCCTGGCCAACGTGACCGGTGTGCTGGTCACCCAGCGCGCGGCCCTCGAAGAACTGCTCGAGACCGCCCCCGCCGGCCTGTCGAATCTGCAAAACGCCTACAACCCCTCCTCGGGCACGCTCGACACCCGCAGCAACCCCGACCAGCTTCACGATCCGGCGGCCCTGCTGTGCTCCCTGCTGAAGACGACCGGGGAGAAGACCGACTGCAGGGACCTGAACGAGCTGTTCGACTCCCTGCCCGAGCTGCCGGAGGGCGACCCGGTCACCGGAGCCGCGCTTCCCGTGGGGGGAACTGCCTCGATGGACAAGACACTCGGCGGAATCCTGGAGGCCCGTACGTGATGCACCTGAGAGCTCCGCTCAAGGCCGCCCTGTGGACAACCGCCGGCTCCCTGCTGCTGACCGGCTGCGAATTCAAGGGGCTGTACGACATCCCGCTGCCCGGCGGCGCGGCCGCGGACGGCCGCAGTTACCGCGTCACCGTCGAGTTCCTGGATGTCCTCGATCTCGTCCCGCAGTCCACGGTCAAAGTCAACAACGTCACCGTCGGCGCGGTCGAGAAGGTGGAACTGGCCGGCTGGCACGCCCGGGTACGGCTGCGCGTCGACGACTCGGTCAAGCTGCCCGGCAACGCGATCGCCGAGCTGAGGCAGACCAGCATGCTCGGCGAGAAGTACGTGGCGCTGTCGGCGCCGCCGGACGCCGAACCGTTGGGCAGGCTCACCGACGGCGCGCGGATCCCGCTGTCCCGCAGCGGGCGCAACCCCGAGATCGAAGAGGTGCTGTCGGCCTTGTCGGCCCTGCTCAACGGCGGTGGAGTCGCCCAGCTCCACACCATCACCACCGAGCTGAACAATGCCCTGGAGGGCCGCGAGGACCGGGTCAAGTCGCTGCTCGCCGAGCTGAACACCTTCCTCGGCGGGCTCGACGCACAGAAGAAGGAGATCGTCCGCGCGCTGGAGGGCATCGACAAGCTGTCCGCGACCCTCGCCAAGGAGAAGACGACGATCGGCGAGGCCCTGACGACCATGCCGCCCGCGCTGAAGGTGCTGGCCGACCAGCGGGCCAAGCTGACCACCATGCTCACGTCGCTGTCGGAGCTCGGCAAGACCGGTACCTCGGTGATCAACGCCTCGCGGGACGACGTGATCGCGAATCTGCGGCTGCTCCAGCCGATCCTCCAGCAGTTGAACAAGGCGGGCGCCGACCTGCCCAACGCCCTGGAACTGCTGACGACCTACCCGTTCCCCCGCAATGTGGTGGACGCCATCAAGGGCGACTACGTCAATCTCAAGGTCACCGCCGATCTGGACCTGAGCAGCATCTACGGCAACCTGGCCGATCAGCCCGCGAAGCCCGGCGTCCCGGCGCCCCCCGACCTGCCGAAGGTTCCCACCCCTGGACTCCCCGACGTTCCGCCGCTCCCGGGCCTGCCCGTGCCCCCCGAAATCCCAGGCCTCCCGGAGACCCCGACGGCCCCACCGGTTCCGGGAAGGCCGGCGCTGCCGGGCGACCCAGACCTGGGCTGCCTCCCGCTCTGCCCCCGGGGCAACCAGGTCTCGTACAGCTCGTACAACTCCTCCGGCGCGTACAGCAGAAGCGGCGCCGACCACTTCCCGGCCGGTGTCGACGTGGCGCTCGCCGAGCTGCTGATGAAGGGACTGGTGCCGTGATCACCCGTACGGTCAAGGCCCAGCTGTTCGCCTTCACCCTCCTCACCGCCGTCGGGGTGTCCTACGTCGGCGCCCGATACACCGGACTGGCCGACCGCGTCCTGGACCGGGGATACACCGTACGGGCCGAGTTCGCCGACTCCGGAGGCATCTACTCCGGCGCCGAGGTCACCTATCGCGGTGTGCCCGTGGGCCGCGTGGGGGAGCTGCGGCTGACCGGGTCCGGCGGCGTCTCCGTGGCGCTACGCCTGGAGGACTCCCCGCACATACCGGCGGACACCCTGGCAGTGGTGGCGAACCGTTCCGCCGTCGGCGAGCAGTACGTGGATCTCCAGCCGCGCTCCGGCAGCGGCCCGTATCTCCGGGAGGGCACGACGATCCCCCGCCGGGACACCCGGGTGCCGATGCCCACCACCGAGATGATTCTCAGCCTGGACCGGCTGGTCAACTCGGTGGACAAGGGGGACCTGCGGATCACGGTGGACGAACTGGGCAAGGCGTTCGCCGGCACCGGCCCGCACCTGACGCGGCTGGTGGACTCCGGCAACGCCCTGGTCGAGTCGGCCTCCGCTTCCCTGCCTCAGACCATCGCGCTGATCGAGGACTCCCGGACGGTCCTGAAGACACAGGCCGACAAGGGATCGGCGATCACCTCCTTCTCCCGGGACCTGGCGGCGCTCACTGCCCAGGTGAAGGCGAGCGACGGGGACATCCGCGCTCTGATGGGCAACGGCACGGCAGCCTCCCAGGAGGTGGACTCGCTGCTGAAGGCCAACCGCCCCCACCTCCCGGTCCTGCTGGGCAACCTCATCAGCGGCGGTCAGATCACCCTCGCCCGGCTGCCCGGCGTGGAACAGATGCTGGTCACCTTCCCCGTGGTGGTCGCGGGCAGCTACACGGTGCTACCCGGCGACGGCACCACACACTTCGGCATGGTCGTCAACGCCGACGACCCTCCGCCCTGCCGAGAGGGGTACGGAACCCAGCGCCGCGACCCCGCCGACACCGACGTCCGCCCGGCCGACACCGGAGCCCGCTGCACGGCCCCGCGCGGCAGTGAGACCTCGGTCCGCGGGGCCCAGAACGCACCGCGCCCGAGCGGCTCGTACGACGGACGGGCCCCGCAGATCGGCTCGACGGGCGGAGCACAAAGCCTCTTCGGAAAGGACTCCTGGCAATGGCTGCTCGTGGGACCCATGGCATGAACCGCGTACTCCTGACCACGCTGGCCGCCCTGGCCGCCGTACTCACGGCGGCTTCCGGCTGGCTGGGTCTCCAGCTGTACGAGCGCCACGAGGAGGACCGGCGGAACCAGGACATCCTGGCAGCCGCCCGCCAGTCGGCGCTCAACTTCACGTCGCTCGACTACCGGCACTACGACCGGGACAGCAAGAACGTCCTGAGCGGCGCGACAGGGGACTTCAAGAAGCAGTTCGCGGCCCAGACCGCGGAGCTGACCAAGATCGTCGCCGACAACAAGTCGGTTTCCGAGGGACAGATCCTCGACGCGGGCATCGCCCGGGCCGACGACCGTAGCGCCCGCGTGCTGGTGGTGGCCGACAGCAAGGTCACCAATGTCGCCGCCCCCGGGAGCACGTCCCGCAACTACCGCCTCCAGCTCGACCTCGTCCTCGAGAACGGGCAGTGGCTGACGTCCAACGTCGAATTCGTCGGCTGAAGCTGAACAGGAGAACCACCGTGGCGAACCCCACCCTTCGAGCGGCCGCCGCCCGCGCCGCGGCCAAACGGTCCGAGCGGGCACGCCGCCCGTACGAGCCCGCCGACCCGGTAGCGGAGCCGGACTCGGTACCGGAGCCGGCTCCGGCGCGCGTCGGCCGCGGCCGAGGCACCGCACGGGTGGCCGCCCTGGTCGCCCTGACCCTTGCCCTGGCCGCCACCGCCACCCTGGGCTGGTACCACCGGGAGGGCGAGCGCACGGACGCGGCCAGGGCAGCCGCCCTGACGGCGGCCCGCAAGGCGGCGCCGGTCATCCTCTCGTACGACCACCGTCACCTGGACCGCGATTTCGCCGCGGCCCGCACCCACCTCACGGGCGACTTCCTCGACCAATACACCAAGACCACGAAGACGGTGGTTGCGCCCACGGCCGCGACGTACCAGGGAGTGGTCAAGGCCACCCTCGCGGATCCCTCGGCGATATCCGTCGTATCGGCCTCCCCGGACAAGGCCGTCATCCTCCTCTTCATGAACCAGATCACCACCAGCACCCAGATCACCACCCCGCGCCTGGACCTCAACCGTGTCCGCATGGCCCTGGTCCGCACTCCGCAGGGCTGGAAAGTCAGCGCGGTGGACGCGCTCTAGAGGGCCGGCGGCGGTCGTCGAGCGCCCGGCGGAGGTGTTCCGGGGGTTCACCCCCCGGTCCTACCTCCGGCACAACTCCCGGTGCACCGGTGCAGGCAACCGTCCAGCCCCCCGCCGGTGCAACCCCGTCGGGGTGTTCCCAGCGGGAATGCCCCGGCGTCCGGGCATGCCTGAAAACGTCTGAGAGGTCGTACCCACTGCGGGCCCGGGGAGAAGCCTCGCCCCGGGCCCGCCTCCACGACAGCATCAGCCACCGGCCCCTTGCAGGGACTGGCCGTTCTGCCGCGCTCGTTAGCTCAACTGCATGGGAACAGCGAGGTACTTGTAGGCGATCCAGCCGGTCTTGCCCTTGTGTGCGCCGCCGGTGACCTTCAGGTAGGCCCACGCGCCGCCCTTGGCGGTGCAGTAGACGCGCACCGTGGTGTCTTGGCTCACCGTGCCCTTTGCCGTGTAGTCGGTCCCGGGGCCCGTGCGGAAGTTCACCGTGGTGTCCGTCTGGGAGTCGTAGTCAGCGACATTCTTCGTGCAGGCGCTGGAGCCCACCGCGGATGCGGCCGGCGCCAGCGCCAGGGTGCCACCAGCCACCACAGCGCCAACGGCGGCCACGCTGGCGAGTCGGGCGGCGATCCTGTGCTTCGTCAATTGGTGCCTCATAGGTCCCTCGTGAGCTACGGCGCACACCACAGCGGTGCTACAGCCGTAGCTCCAGATGATCATGACAGGGTGAGGCTACGGCAGGGCGGAGCCAGGCCAAGATCACCCCCCCTCGTCGCCCCACCGGGAGGCAGCACGGAGGCCCGCACGGCTCGGATGTTCACGACGACGGGCAGCAGTCCCCGGTGTGTTGGGGGACCGCCGGCCGTCAGGGGGTGTCAACGACCCGACGGCGATCCGAGGCCGAGTGGTTGCCTGTGCTGTACGCCGCACGGACTGGCGGTCTGAGGACTCAGCTGGGGGCGGTCACCGTTGAGCTGTGGTGCTGGCTCCGTCCAGTGTTTCCCGGATGATGTCCGCGTGGCCGGCGTGCTGAGCTGTCTCCCTGATCAGGTGCAGCAGGATCCGGCGCGCAGACCAGTAGACGGTCTCCGGCGGGGACCACGGGGTCTTGGGGAGGGGCACGCTGCGGTCGAGGTCCGGCAGGGCAGCCACGGCCTCATCGGTCGTCTGCGCCGCGGCCGCGTACTGCTCCAGCAGCCCGGTAAGGGTCTCGTCGTCTGCCATGCGGTACTGCTCCATGTCGAGCATGCCGTCCGGCAGCTCTCCGTCCCCCTTGGCCATGATCTGTGTCCACACCTGCTCGCCGCGGCTGATGTGCTTGACGATCCCGCCCAGGGTGAGCTCGCTCGCGGTCGTGCGCTGTGCGGCCTGAGCGTCAGTGATGCCGCGGACCGTGATGAGCAGCAACTCCCGCTGCTCCGCGAGTGCCTGCAGCAGCTCACCGCGCTCGCCTCGAAGGAACGGGGTGGGGCTTTCCGATGAACTGGTCATGGGCTGACCGTAGGAGGCATTTAGGTCAACGCGTGTCCTCGATGGCCCGCATTCCGGGCTTCTCGGCCGGTCCGGGAAGCGAGGTGCAGTCCCCGGCAGCGCGAGCCATCGCACTCGCTGAGGGAGCCTGAGGCGAGCAGCTCCGGGTAACCCCGCCCGGGCGGCCGGCGCCAGGGCGCTGAAGCCGGTGCACGAGGCTCTTTCGTACCGCCTTCCGTACTCGTGAACATCGACATCCTGGGTCGTCGTGCATGGAGCCGGCCTGGGCATCGACGTCGAGATCCTCGAAGGCAACCCGCAGGAGACGGGGTTCGTCCCGCAGCCGAAGCGGTGGAGAGTCGAGCAGACCTACGGGATCCTGCTGCTCCACCGGCGCGTGGTCCGCGACTACGAACACCGCCCCGCCTCCTCCGCCTCCCGCGTCTACTGGGCCATGACCCACGTCATGGCCCGCCGCCTCACCCACGCGAACACCCCCACCTGGCGCGACCCGCAGGCGGTGAACACGTGAACATCCATCCCCTGCTCGAGGGCACTCGACACGCCAGGAAGCGATAGCCGACCGGGCGTACACCCGGCTGCCCCGGTGGACGGATCCCGCGAGGCCGCAGCAAACGAACGGCCGGGACGCATCCGGCATCTTGCGGACGCTCGATACCCCATGGCACTGTCATGCACGGCTCAAAACAGGGCGCGCGACTGCCCGGGGGTGACGAGCCGCACGTCCCCATATGCCCGTTCGCGGCCTGACCACCCGCGGCCGGGAGCCGACCGGAGACCCCGGACGGCGACACCGCACGACCCGGATTGCCCGTAACCCGGACAACGAAAGGTCTGGTTCATCACATGAGATCCCCCGCGCGACACCTTCGCGTGCTCATCCCCGCCGCCGCTCTGGCCGCCGGACTGCTCAGCACCGCTCCCGCGCACGGCGCGGGCCGCCCCGACGTCCGCCTGGCCCCCGCCGCCACCGCCGTCGCCGACGGCTGGATCGTGGTCCTGAAGGACACCCACAAGGCATCCGTGCGGCCGACCGCCCAGGCCCTCACCAGCGCGTTCGACGGCAAACTCACCCACGTGTACGGCTCCTCGGTACGCGGCTTCGCGGCGAAGATGTCCGCCACCCAGGCCCACCGCCTTGCCGCCGATCCCCGGGTCGACTACGTCGAGCAGGACGCCACGGTCCGCATCAACGCCACCCAGACCAACGCCACCCAGTCCAACGCCACCTGGGGTCTGGACCGCATCGACCAGCGCCAGTTGCCGCTCGACGGCTCCTACACCTACAACACCACCGCCTCCGGCGTCCGCGTCTACGTCATCGACACCGGCGTACGCGTCAGCCACAGCGAGTTCGGCGGCCGCGCCAGCATCGGCACCGACACCATCGGCGACGGCCAGAACGGCAACGACTGCAACGGCCACGGCACCCACGTCGCCGGCACCACCGCCGGTTCCACCTACGGCGTCGCCAAGGCCGCCCAGGTCGTCGGCGTTCGCGTCCTCGACTGCAACGGCTCGGGGTCCTGGTCCGGCGTCATCGCCGGCGTCGACTGGGTCACCGCCAACGCAGTCAAGCCCGCCGTGGCCAACATGAGCCTCGGCGGCGGAGCCAGCTCCTCCCTCGACGCGGCCGTGAAGAACTCCATCGCCTCCGGAGTCAGCTACGCCGTCGCCGCCGGCAACGGCAACCAGGGCGGCAAGGCCCAGGACGCCTGCAACTACTCCCCCGCCCGCGTCCCCCAGGCCCTCACCATCGGCGCCACCGACAAGACCGACACCAAGGCGTCCTGGTCCAACTACGGCACCTGCCTCGACCTCTTCGCCCCCGGCGTCGGCATCACCGCCGCCTGGAACACCGGCGACACCGCGACCAACACCATCAGCGGCACCTCCATGGCCACCCCGCACGTCGCCGGCGCGGCCGCCCTCTACCTAGCCGCCCACCCCTCGGCCACCCCGGCCCAGGTCAGCGACGCCATCACGACCAACGCCACCACGGGCGTCGTCAAGAGCGCCGGCAGCGGCTCCCCGAACAGGCTCCTGTACTCCCTGTTCTGACGCGGACCGACACACAGCCGCGGCCGCCCGGCGCTCAACGCCGGGCGGCCGTTCGCGTTGGGGAAATGGCCGACCAAGCCCTCAACCAGCAACCCACCCCAGCCCTCACCCAGAAACGGACATTAACCCGCAGACCGCCCTCTCAGAAGGTCCTCGGCGGCTGTGGAGATGTATGAGGCTGTGACCTCGGCTTCCGCCTGATGATCGGCGATGACGCACTCGGCCCATCCCCGCCCGCTGAGAGTCCAAACGAGCCGCATGTCACCCACGATGACCGGCCTCCTGGCCGAGGAAGTGCCGGACATCGGCTGCGAGAGTGGACATCTCCTCGCCGGCTTCCAGCCAGGTGGTGACGGATGCCTCCCAGCTCCCAACGGACGTGTGCCACGGACGTAGAGTCCAGGTCAGTCCACCATGGCCGCCCGAGCGGAAGACCGCTCTGACAGTGAGATCGCGGTCGTTTGGTCTGCCAGACACGCTCTCCATCCCAGCCTCGGAAGTCCTCGGAGAGCCCCTCCAGGCAAGGAGCCAGGTCGGCGGCGCCCCAGTTCCAGGCTGCCACGCCGTCCAGGCGAGCGGTCAGACCCGCCGCACAAGCCTCGATGGCGTAGTTCACGCAGTCTTCGTCCTCATCGAAGAGGTCACAGAACTTCACAGAGACGGCCCGGTCGTCCTGGCAGCGGACGGTCAAATCGGCTGGTTCATCGGACTCTCTCTCGGTCAGCCCGCCTTCCCCGCCCGCTCCAGCGCCCGCTCCAGGTCCGTCCACAGGTCCTCGACGTGCTCGATACCGACCGAGACCCGGACCGTGCCTGGTCCGATACCCGCCGTCTCCAGGGCCGCCGCGTCCAGCTGGCGATGGGAGGTGGAGGCCGGGTGCATCACCAGGGTCTTCACGTCGCCGAGCGAGGCGCTTAGGGAGGCCACCCGTACCGCCCCGACGAACGCGCGGCCCGCCTCGCGGCCGCCCGCGAGGTCGAAGGAGATCACCCCGCCGCCGCCCTTCGGCAGCAGCCGCCCGGCGACGGCCTGGTCGGGGTGTCCGGCCAGCGCGGGGTGGCGTACAGCCGCTACCGCCGGGTGCGCGGCGAGCCGGCCCGCCAGGTCGACGGCGTTCGCCGACTGCCGCTCGATCCGCAGCGACAGCGTCTGGATGCCGCGCAGGGTCAGCCAGGCCGCGAACGGGTCGGTGGAGGCGCCCTGTTCGATCGCGTAGTGGCGGATGCGGCCGTACAGCTCGCCGTCCCGGAAGACCGCGATGCCGCCCAGCACGTCCGCGTGCCCGGCCAGGTACTTGGTCGCGGAGTGGATCACGATGTCCGCGCCGTGCTCGATCGGCCGGCACAGCAGCGGCGAGGCGAAGGTGTTGTCGACGGCGCTGGGGACGCCCGCCTCGGCGGCGACGGCGATCAGGGCGGGCAGATCGGCGACCCGGGTGGTGGGGTTGGCGATGGTCTCCAGGTAGAGCAGCCGCGTCTCGGGCCGCAGGGCCCGTCGCACCTCCTCCGGGTCGGTCCCGGAGACGTACGTGACCTTGACGCCCCAGCGCTCGGCGAGGTCGGTCAGGACCGCGTACGTACCGCCGTACAGGCAGCTCTGCGCGACGACATGGCCGCCGGTGCCGAGCAGTCCGAGCAGGACACCGTTGATGGCACCCATACCGGAGGCGAAGGAGTGTGCCGCGACACCACCCTCCAGGCGGGCGACGGCGTCCTCCAGGGCGCGGACGGTGGGGTTGCCGAAGCGGCTGTAGAGGAATGCGTCGTTGGAGTGGAAGGCCTCGGCCATCGCGTCGGCGTCATCGAAGGAGAACACGTGCCCCTGGTGGAGGGGGACTCCGAGGGGCTTGCTGCCGGAGATCCGCTGCTCCGGCGGGTGGACGGCGAGGGTCTCGGGACGGAGGGCACCGGTGTATTCGCTCAGGGGACCAGTCATGGGACCAGTGAAGACGACGGCCCCTTGCGCCCACAGGGCCAATCCCGGCAGATTGGTCTGCCAATGGAACCAATCGATGATCTCGTCGCCCGTCTGGGCCGCTGGTCCGCCGGCCGCGGACCGCTGTACGTCTTGCTCGCCGCCCGGCTGCGGCAGTTGATCGAGGAGGGGCTGCTGCCCGCTGGCACGCTGCTGCCGCCCGACCGGCGGCTGGCCGCCGCGCTCGCGGTGGGCCGTACGACGGTCGTGGCGGCGTACGACACGCTGCGCCAGGAGGGTCGGCTGGTACGGAGGCAGGGCAGCGGGACGCGGGTCGCCTCCCCCGCCCTGGCGCCCGGCCCTCGGGTGACGGAGACGTCCAACCCGCTCTTCCTGCACCTCCTGGAGGCGCCGGACGACGTGATCCTGCTGAGTTGCGCGGCGCCGATGGGAGCGCCGCCCGAGGTGGCGGAGGCGTACCGCTCGCTCGTCCTGCCCGGCGACGACCTGGGCTACCACCCGGCGGGGCTCGCGGCCCTGCGGACGGCGATCGCGGAGCGGTACGCGGTACGGGGCGTCCCGACCGGTCCGGAGCAGATCCTGGTCACGACGGGCGCCCAGCAGGGCCTGTCGCTGCTGACGCGGCTGCTGGTCGCGCCCGGCGACGGCGTGCTGGTGGAGGCGCCGACGTATTCGGGGGCGCTGGACCTCTTCCGGGAGGCGGCGGCAGAGCTGCACCCGGTGGCGGTCGGGGCGGACGGGGTGGACGTGGCGGAGGCGATCCGGGTGATGGACCGTCACCGCCCGGCCCTCGCCTACGTGATCCCCCGCTTCCAGAACCCCACGGGGACCGTCCTTCCGCCGCTCCAGGGCAGTCGGCTCGTCGAGGCCGCGCAGGCGCTCGGCGTGCCGCTGGTCGACGACGAGGTGCTGACCGATCTCGCGTTCGAAGCGGATCCGGCGCAGAAATCGGGGGTGCCGCTGTCCGCGTACGGCGAGGTGATCGGCGTCGGTTCGCTGAGCAAGGTGGTGTGGGGCGGGCTGCGCGTCGGCTGGGTACGGGGGCCGGCGGCGCTGGTCTCCCGGCTGGCCCGGCTCAAGGCCATTCACGACCTGGGGTCGGATGTTCCGGCGCAGTGGGTGGCGGCCCGGCTGCTCGACGGCTTGGGGCCGATCGCGGCGCGACGGGCGCGGAGCCTGCGCGCGAGCCACGACCATCTGCGGGCGGAGCTGGCCCGCTTGCTGCCGTCGTGGACGTGTGCCCCGGCCGACGGCGGCCAGACGATGTGGGTCCGTCTTCCGTACGGCGACGGTGTCGCCTTCGCCCAGCTCGCGATGCGGCACGGGGTGGCGGTGCTGCCGGGCGCGACGATGGACGCGCTGGGCGGCAGCACCCGGCAGCTGCGGCTGCACTTCCTGCTGGCGCCGGAGGCGCTGTCGGAGGCGGTACGGAGGTTGGCGTCGGCCTGGCGGGAGTACACCCCGGAGGCCGCGGGGCATACGGGGGCGGTGGCACCCACAGGAGCCAGGGCCCCTTCCGCGCCCGCTGCCCTCAACGCCATCGCCGTCTGACGATCACCGTCTGACGGGTGTCGCGAGTGGACGGTGGTGGACGGTGGTGTACGTGGGACGTCAGTGGTGGGCGGTACCTTCGGCGTACCCGATATCTGTCGGCCTCAGCCTCAACGAACCAGACTCTCGCCCTGCGCATGAACGCGATGGCGGTCGCGGCTTTCTCGTCCGGCAGCGCTTCGGTGTAGGCGAGCCGGCTGAACCCGTCGACGTGGACCATGTGCCCGGGACGGCGGGCGGTGATCTTCTGCGGCTCCCGGTTCGCTTCACCGTCCGGGTCCATGAACCGGCGACGGTTCAGTCCAAGCGCGAGCAGATGCCGTGACGCCGTGCGGGGACTGATCGAGATCTCCTCCGCCTGGAGCTCACATGTGACGAGGACCTCCGCCGCACCCACAAGTGGTCGGCCTCCCGGAGCACCCGCACCGAGGGTCGCATGCCGCTCGTCAACGAACTGACCGAATGCCTGCACAACGAGGAAGTCGACCGGCTGAACTCATCCCTTCTTCGACTCGACCACGCTCCTTGACGTTCTCGCGCCGTCTGACGTGCAGGTGTGCACCCGTGTAGTCGCACCCGAGCGCACGGAGTCGAGCTGGCCCAGCACCGAGCGGGGGGCGGTCCGGACGCGCACTCATCTGCTGGCGACGCCCGAAGTCATTGCGATAGGAGTTCTTAGGCGTTCACGGTCCAGGGCAGATGTGCGGGCGTGACAGCGAGCTCGTCGTGGATGCTCGGCAGCGCGATGTTCACGGACGAGTCGTCCAGCACCTGCAGTAGCTGGGCTGGCGCGATCCCCAGGGGCGGGACCGTCTCCATGCCAGCTTGCGCCAGTTCCTTGATGCCGGGGATTCCGTGTATCGCGGGCGTATCGAAAATCGCATACGCCACCGCAACGGCCCTCCGTCTCCAATGAGGGCATGAACCACAACGCATCCCTGTCAGCACCGGCGCGCCGCACGCGCAGGATCGTGCTCCTCGGCCTGGCGGCCCTCGGCCTGGCGGCCCTCGGCCTGGCGGCCCTCGGCCTGGCGGCCCTCGGCCTGGCGGCCCTCGGCCTGGCGAGCGCCCTGTTCGTCGTGCGGGGGCCGCTCATGATGGCCGCTCCGATGTGCGTGGCCGGGCGGTGGCGGGGCTGCTTCGGTACGTTCAACGGGGTGGTGCTCATGACATTGGTGACGCTGCCGTTGGCCGTGCTGGTGGCGTGGGCCCTGGCGCGCCGTCGGCGGGCCGCCGGTGTCACATCGGCGTGGCGGAGGTCGCTGACCGAGGTGGGCATGGTCCACGGGACGGTGCCGTTCCTGTGGCTGACCATGATGCCGGGCGGCGGGGCCGGCGTCGTCCCCGCCCGGGTGAGCCTGGTACCGCTGCGGGACCTGGTCACGATGGGGTCGCTCGGGATCGTGGGCAACCTGCTGGTCTTCGCGGCGCTAGGGTTCTTCGCCCCGATGCGGTTCGCGGCGCTGGCGTCGGTGCCGCGGATCATGGCCCTCGGGGCGGGCTGCTCGGTCCTGGTCGAGACCGCACAGTACGTCCTGCGGTTGGACCGGGTGTCCTCCGTGGACGACGTACTGGTCAACGCCGCCGGCGCCGTACTGGCCGGGCTGGCGTCGCGCCGCTGGTGGCGCAGTACGGCGGAAGCGCCGTCGGACCAGCCTCGCCCCGTGCTGGCACCGGCGGGCTGAGGCGCGTGTCCGGTGTGTACACGTCTTCGCATACGTCGGCGATATGTGGGGCTGCTTAGGCTTCGGACATGCGCGTACTGATCGTGGAGGACGAGCCCTACCTGGCCGAAGCCGTCCGTGACGGTCTGCGGCTGGAGGCGATCGCCGCCGACATCGCGGGCGACGGCGACTCCGCCCTGGAACTGCTCAGCGTCAACTCCTACGACCTCGCGGTCCTCAACCGCGACATCCCCGGCCCCTCCGGCGACGAGGTCGCCCGGCGCATCGTCGCCTCCGGCAGCGGCATCCCGATCCTCATGCTCACCGCTGCCGACCGGATCGACGACAAGGCTTCCGGGTTCGAGCTCGGCGCCGACGACTACCTCACCAAACCGTTCGAGCTGCGCGAGCTCGTCCTGCGGCTGCGGGCGCTCGACCGCAGACGCGCCTACGCCCGGCCCCCGGTCCGCGAGATCGCTGGCCTGCGGCTCGACCCCTTCCGCCGGGAGGTCTTCCGCGACGGACGCTATGTCGCGCTCACCCGCAAACAGTTCGCCGTGCTGGAAGTCCTCGTAGCCGCCGAGGGCGGGGTCGTCAGCGCCGAAGAGCTGCTGGAACGGGCCTGGGACGAGAACGCCGACCCCTTCACCAACGCCGTGCGCATCACCGTCTCCGCATTGCGCAAACGGCTCGGCGAACCATGGATCATCGCCACCGTGCCGGGCGTCGGCTACCGCATCGACACCGGCCCCGACACCACCCGCTCCGGCAGTACGCATGCATAGACGCCCAGGGTTCAGCGTCCGGCTGAAACTCACCCTCAGCTACGCCGGGTTCCTCGCCGTCGCCGGCGCCCTCCTGCTGGCCGTGGTGTGGGTGTTCCTGCTGCGCTACGTACCCGACACCCCCAAGGGCCTTCTCGGGATCGCGCCCAACCGCTACCTCCTTGTGCGCACCTTCGCCCCCGCCGCGGCCGTGGCGATGGTCTTCCTGCTCGTGTTCGGCCTCGTCGGGGGATGGATCCTCGCCGGCCGGATGCTCGCACCGCTCACACAGATCACGGCCGCGGCACGGATGGCCGGGAACGGATCGCTGTCCCACCGGATCCGCATGGAAGGCCGCCAGGACGAATTCCGTGAACTCGCCGACGCGTTCGACACCATGCTCGAACAACTTGAGTCGCACGTTGCCGAGCAGCGGAGGTTCGCCGCGAACGCCTCCCACGAACTGCGCACCCCGCTGGCCATCTCGCAGACGCTGCTCGACGTCGCCCGCAGGGACCCCACGCGGGACAAAGACGAAGTCTTCGAACGCCTGCAGGCTGTCAATACGCGCGCGATCGACCTCACCGAGGCCCTCCTGCTGCTCAGCCGCAGCGACCGCGGGAACTTCACCCGCGAGAGCGTCGACCTGTCCCTCGTCGCCGAAGAGGCCGCCGAAACCCTGCTCCCCCTCGCCGAACAGCGCGGGATCACGCTCGACGTCACCGGCGGAGCGACACGGACCAGCGGCTCCGCGGAGCTTCTGCTGCGGATGGTGACGAACCTCGTCCAGAACGCCATCGTCCACAACCTCCCCGCCGGCGGCACCGTGACGGTCCACACCGAAGGGCAGGGCGACGCGAGCGTGGTGCGGGTCGAGAACACGGGCCATCCGCTCCCACGGGAACTGGTGCCGACCCTCACCGAACCCTTCCAGCGCGGAACGGAACGCGTACGCACCGACGAGCACGCCGGCGTCGGCCTCGGGCTGGCCATCGTGCACAGCATCGTCCGTGCCCACGACGGGACCCTCGACCTCGTCCCCCGCCCCGCCGGCGGTCTCCTCGTCACGGTCCGGCTTCCCGGCACACCGTAGGCATCGTCCCGGAGCGGGGCCCACTGGATCGTTGACGGGAAGTTCGCTGCCACGCAGGGACAGCGATGGGGAGTTGCCGCGCGGCCGGGTCTGCGGACAGGTCCACGACCCTCTCCGGCCCGGCGGTCGTGCCGTCACCAGGGCGTTGGTGACGAGTTTCGAGACGACCAGGACCACCGTGTCGGCAGCCTCGGCCGCGATCGGACGTACGGGGCCGTCGAGGGAGGTCTCCCTGGTCTCTGGATCGTCGATGCCCGGTCGTGCCTGCGTGGTGCTTGTGCCCTGGCCTGTGACCGGTAACCCGGCGAGGGCCGGGCCTTGTGCCCGCTCGTGTCGCTGTTCGAGGTCGATTACCTCATCGTCGAACACGCGGAAATCTATGTCGGTTGGAGTAGACATTGGGTGGTGGGGTGGTTATGGTTTCTCTCGTAGCCCAGAGAGACCGCACGGCCCGGCAGAGACGAACTGCCGGGCAGTAGTACCGCAGTACACGCAGTTGCAGTTGCAGGACGGTGCGGTGACGGAGTGTCGAAGCCAGAGCGGTTGCAGGACGGCGACGGGACTGGTGACCGGACCGGGCGGCTCGCAGTGATGAGGGGCCGCCGTGAGAGCAGTACCGCAGTTGACGCAGTGGCAGTACCCGTAGTAAGTGCAGTTCGCAGTACCAGCAGTGAAGTCAGTGAGCGGTACCTCGGTGAAGGCGTCGGCTGCGGGCGCGCG
>NZ_JBEXNN010000024.1:0-91229 GCF_040611115.1 Streptomyces sp. NPDC003038 | reverse complement strand
GTCGAGGAGCAGGACGTCCTTGACCTCACCCTTGAGCACACCGGCCTGGAGGGTGGCGCCGATGGCGACGACCTCGTCCGGGTTGACGCCCTTGTGCGGGTCCTTGCCGGTCAGCTCCCTGACGAGCGCCGTTACCGCGGGCATGCGGGTCGAGCCGCCCACGAGGATGACGTGGTCGATGTCCGACAGCTTGATCTTGGCGTCTTTGATCGCGTTGTGGAACGGCGCCTTGCAGCGCTCCAGCAGGTCGGCGGTCAGCTGCTCGAACTGGGAGCGCGTGAGCTTCTCGTCCAGGTGCAGCGGGCCCTCGGCCGAGGCGGAGATGTAGGGCAGGTTGATGGTCGTCTCGGTGGCGGCCGAGAGTTCGATCTTCGCCTTCTCGGAGGCCTCGCGCAGGCGCTGGAGCGCCATCTTGTCCTTGGACAGGTCGACGCCGTAACCGTTCTTGAACTGCTTCACCAGATGGTCGACGATCCGCTGGTCCCAGTCGTCACCGCCGAGGTGGGTGTCACCGTTGGTCGCCTTGACCTCCACCAGCCCTTCGCCGATCTCCAGGAGCGACACGTCGAAGGTGCCGCCGCCCAGGTCGAAGACGAGGATCGTCTGGTCGTTGTCCTTGTCGAGACCGTAGGCCAGGGCAGCCGCGGTCGGTTCGTTGATGATGCGCAGCACCTTCAGGCCCGCGATCTCGCCGGCTTCCTTCGTCGCGGTGCGCTGGGCGTCGTTGAAGTACGCCGGGACGGTGATCACGGCGTCGGTCACGTCCTCGCCGAGATACGCCTCCGCGTCCCTCTTGAGCTTCTGCAGCACCCGCGCCGAGATCTCCTGCGCCGTGTACCGCTTGCCTTCGACGCCGCCGGACTCGGGGAAGCGCCAATCGGCCTCTCCGATGTGCCGCTTCACCGACCGGGCGGTCAGATCCACGTTGGTCACCGATTGCCGCTTGGCGATCTCACCGACCAATACCTCGCCGCCCTTGGCGAACGCCACCACGGAGGGTGTCGTCCTGTTCCCTTCGGTGTTCGTGATGACCGTGGGCTCACCGCCTTCAAGGACGGCGACGACGGAGTTGGTCGTGCCCAGGTCGATCCCCACTGCCCGTGCCATTACTCGCTCCTCTCCGACTCTCGGCCGCCGGCGTCATGGCGGGAGTGGAGGGCGGGCCGAGGGGGAGGTGAGGATCCCGCCCTCCACGCTGTGTGCCGTACGCCCGTCAGGCGTTGATCTCCTTGCGCGTGTCGTTCCCGGCGCTGATTTCAATCTTCCGCGGCTTGGCCTTCTCGGCGACCGGAATGCTCAGTCGCAGCACGCCGGCCTCGTAGGAAGCCTCGATACGGTCGGTGTCCAGCGTCTCACCGAGGAACAGCTGGCGGCTGAAGGTGCCGGAGGGGCGTTCCGCGATCAGCACCTCGCCACCGCTTCCGGCGGCGGTGGTCCGTCGTTCCGCCTTCACGTTGAGGACGTTCTGCTCGACGTCGAGATCGATGGACCGGGGGTCGACACCGGGCAGGTCCAGCTCGACGACGAAGGCCTCGCCCTCACGGAAGGCGTCCATGGGCATGGCCGCCGGCCGGGCGGCCGTACCGAGAACCTGCTGCGTCAGCCGGTCGAACTCGCGGAAGGGGTCGGTTCGCATGAGCATCGTGGTTCACTCCTCTCCCTTTGGTCAGGGATGCACATGGCGACACCACCTATATATCGCTCCTCAATAAACTTGACAAGGACCCACTCAAGGGATTTTCTCCACTGCGATCACACGACCCGTTCCACGCTCCACACCGGAAGACGTTCGAAGAACGCGACCGCCTCTTCCCGCCACCTCGGTCGCCAGGCCGCGGCTTCGGCGCCGGCCAGCTCCGCATGGCGCTGCATGTCCGACCGCAGTTTCTGCGGGACGCCGTGGCGCTCGGCGACCTCGCGGATGGCGGCGATGGTCTCCTCGGTGCAGTCGGGGTCACCGAGGCCGGACTCGACCATGGCCCGCTCGGAGTCGGTGGCGGCCGTCAGGACGGCTCGGACGGTGTAGTTGCGCCGCCCGTCCCGGATGTCGGTCCCCGTGGGCTTGCCCATGGCCTTCGCGTCGCCGAAGAGGTCCTGGTAGTCGTCGCGCATCTGCTCGGAGATTCCCACGAGGCGGGCGTAGCGGCGCAGTTCCTTCTCGAAGTGGGCCGGCTGCCCGCCCGCGGCCAGGAGTCCCAGTTGCATCGGTGCCAGAGCCGAGTACCGGGCGGACTTGTAGTCGGCCACGCAGTGCAGGACTTCCTCGTCCGGGACCGGGGTGAAGTCGCGCTCCAGGTCGATGATCTGTCCCACGAACGTGGCTGATGCCGCCCTCGTCTGTACCTCGACCATGGCCTGGCGGACCGGAAGGGGGGCCTTCGAGTCGAGGAGCGCCTGGAGGGACAGCGCGAGCGCGAGGTCGCCCGCGAGGAGGGCGAGCCCGAGGGCGGCCTGCGGGTGGTCGGGGAACTTCTCACGGTAGGCGTAATGGGTGGAGGGGCCGCCCCGGCGGGTGGGGCTGTCGTCGATGATGTCGTCGTGGATCAGGCCGTGCGTCTGCAGCAGTTCGATGCTCAGCGCCGCGTCGTCCAGCCCCTCGACGGGCTCGGTGGTCACCAGACGGGCGGCTTCGTGGAGCAACGCCACCCTCATCCGCTTGCCTCCGCGCAAGGACAGATCCCGCAGGAGGCCGAGGCAGTCGGGTGTGAACCGGCTGAACGAGGGTGCGTCGAAGGCGTGGCCCAGGTTGTGGAAGTACGCCTCGAAGAGTGTGGTGAACCGGCGCTCGTATCCGGCGAGGCGGACCTGGATCTGTTCGGTGAGGGCGGTCGTGTCGGGCACGGGAAGTCTCCTGCTGGGTGCGGCGTTGGGGCCACGGTCGCAGACCGCCGGCAGGCGCCGTGCCCCGGGTGTCGGCCGCTGCGCGCACGGTCAGGACGCCGACTGGTCCGCGTGTTCCAGGTTTCGGCCACGGACCGGGTGGACAGGCGCAGCGAGCCGGTGAGGCCGCGTCGACACCGGCGCCGCCCGGGCAGGGGCCCGGTCGGTCCGGTCCGGTCGCCCCACCGCGTCCACGTCCACGTCCATCCACGTCCATCCACGTGCGAAACGAGGTCTTCCGATGGCCACACGTCACCACTCGGCAGTGGCCGGGCGTACTCCGCTTCAGCAGGCCGCGCTCCTGGTGGGTGCGGTGTTCCTGCTGGTCGGCGTGCTCGGCTTCATTCCCGGCATCACCACCGACTACGACTCCATGGCGTTCGCCGAGCACCACTCCGAGGCCAAGCTGCTGGGAGTGTTCCAGGTCTCCGTCCTGCACAACATCATCCATTTCCTGTTCGGCGTCGCCGGACTGGTGATGTCGGGGACGTGGCGGGGCGCGCGCGCTTTCCTGATCGGTGGCGGAGCGGTCTACCTCGTGCTGTGGCTCTACGGCCTCCTCATCGACCACGACAGCTCCGCCAACTTCGTGCCGGTCAACGACGCGGACAACTGGCTTCACCTCGGCCTGGGCCTCGGCATGATCGCCCTGGGCGTACTCCTCGGTCGGCGCCCCCGGTGATCCGGCCTGTGGCCGAGGCGCCCGGCCGTGCGCGGCACCGTGGTTCGGCTGGTTTCGAACGGGGCGGATGCCTGGCCGGACCCGGGGTATGCGCCCCGATGTAAGAGAGACCCGAAGTAAGACGGAAAAGCCCGTAAGACGGAAAAGGCCACTTTGACTCACTTGGAGGAGCCTTGAGTGACTTCGATGGCTCGAACCGCACAGACCAGAAGTCGTCGGCAGTAGCACAGACGGCTCAGGAGAAGGCGGGAGAAAGCGCCGCCCTGGTCGGTGACAAGGCCGCTGAGGTGGCCGGCACCGCCAAGCAAGAGATGAGCCACGTGGCAGGCGAGGCCACGGCGCAGGCCCGGAACCTGGCCGGCCAGGTGCGCGAGCAGCTCCAGGGCCAGGCACAGTCGCAGACTCAGCGCCTGGCGGAGAACGTGCGTCGGCTCGCCGACGAGCTCAGGGAGATGAGTGAGGGCGGTGCCAAGCCCGATTCCACCGCCGCGGGTGTGGCGCGCCAGATAGCCGACAGCGGCCGTCAGGTGGCTGACCGCCTGGAGCACCGGGGTCCCGACGGCCTGGTGTCCGACCTGCAGAACTTCGCACGGCGTCGCCCGGGCGTGTTCCTCGCGGGGGCGGCGCTGGCCGGGTTCGCGGTCGCGCGCGCCGGCAAGGGGGTCAGCGCGGCAGGCTCGGCCTCCGCCGATGGTGCTCCCCGCGCTGCCGCGCCCTCGCGCGAAGGCATGCCCACGCCTGGTGGCCAGGCCTCTTTCCCCAGCTCTCAGCTGGATCCCGACGCCGGCACAGGGTACGCGGACCCGCTGGACACCTACGGCCAGTCGCAGCCCCCACACGTCACGCCTGGCTACGGAGCCACCGGCCCCGGGGCCGGATCCGCAACCCCGCCGCCGCCCGCCTACCCGCCGCCTACCGCGACCGACCCGTCGTCGGCCGGGCAGCGACCGGGGCAAGGGAGCTGAAACATGGCCACGTCCTATTCCGAACGAACAGCGGCGGCGGACACCCGCCGCCCCGCGCCCGGGCCCGTGCCCGTGCCGCCTCCCGGCCCCGCCGTCGCCGAGTCTTCGATAGGCGACCTGATCAGCGCGATCAGCACTGATCTGTCGCAGCTGGTCCGCGACGAGGTCGAGCTCGCGAAGGCGGAGATCAAGCAGGAGTCGGCCAAGGCCGGCAAGGCCGTTGGGATGCTCGGCGGAGCCGGCTACGCAGGACACCTGGTGATGCTGATGGCCAGCCTCACCGTCGTATTCGCTCTCGCCAACGTCATGGACCTCGCTTGGGCCGCTCTGATCGTGACGGGCGTGTGGGCCGTGGTCGGCGCCGTCCTGTACTACATCGGCCGCAAGCAGCTGCGCACGGTGAACCTCAAACCGGAGCAGACGGTGGAGACCTTGAAGGAGGATGCCCAATGGGCGCGACACCTGAAGAGCTGAGGAACGACCTCGAATACCGTCGAGCCCACTTGGCCCGCAACGTCGACCTCCTGACGGACCGAGTGACTCCTCGCAAGGTGGCACGGCGCAAGGCGGGCAACGCCCGCCATCGGCTGACCACGATGAAGGAGCAGGTGATGGGTACAGCCCAAGAGACCGCCCACGGCGTTGCCGACAGTGCGGCGCAGGCGACCGGCAGCGTGACGGAGACGGCCAAGGACACCGCGGGCCAGATCGGCGAGGCCGTGCAGAACGCCCCGGCCCAGCTCAAGCGGCAGACGCAGGGCAGCCCGCTCGGAGCAGGTCTGATGGCGTTCGGCGCAGGCATGCTGGCCGCTGCCCTGCTGCCGACGACGGAAGCGGAGGAACGCTTGGGGCAGCAGCTGCGTGAGCACTCGGACGAGCTGGTGGAACCGGTCAAGCAAACGGCCATGGGCGCTGTCCGAGAGGTGCAGGACGAGCTGCGCGAGCCGGCTGCCCAGGCGGTCGAAGCGGTGAAGTCGAGTGCTCAGGAGGCGGCCCAGAGCACGAAGGAGCAGGCTCAAACCGCCGGCCGGGAGACGGCGGAGGGTATGCGGGAGGTCGGTCAGGACACCGTCCGCGAGGTCCGGGGCCAGGACGGAGACCCGTCGCAGCGCGGTAGGTAGGGACGAGGAGCGGGTGGAGGGCCTGCGCCGTCGGCGCAGGCCCTCCACGTGCCGGCTCACTCACCTGGCACCGGGCCGGGTCACCCGGCACGGTGCCCGGTCAGGCGCCGAGTTCGGCGATCGCGGTATCGAGGCGGGACGCGAGGGCGTCGAGGTCTTGTTCGGTCGGTGGGCCGGGCGCGAGCGCCGCGGCCAGGTCGCGGCCGGAGGCGACCTCGACGGCGCCGGCGTAGTGGTCCGAGGCGAGTCTGGCCGCCGGGACGACCTCCGTTCGGCCCTCGATCATCACGAGAGAGTGGTTCTCACCGGATTGATCGAGAAGGGCGCGGACCTGTTCGCGTGTGACTGCCATCGGGTCCGCCCTTCACGCACTCTCCGAGTCGCCCGAGTCGTCCGAGCCGGTCGGGGAGGGCTCCTCGGCTTCGTCCTCGGATTCGGCTTCGACACCCGCGAGGGGCTCCCCGCTGCCGGTGCCCGCTTGGTGGTAGCCCTCCCGGGCGCTTGCCGTGCCGGGGACGACGCGTTCCTGCGCCTGGCTCTCGGAGCCGGAATGCGCTCCCGGTTCCTCGTCGCTGCGGGCCCGCGCGAGACGGTCGGGCTCCGGGGCGTCGGGTGTGTGCTCAGTCATCTCATGTCCTTCCGCCGCGCTGACCCCCCGCTGACCCCTTCGGAGGGCCTGCCCGCGAAAACCGGGGCAAAACAGCGCGCGCGGGACGCCGGTCGTTGCGTGAGGATCGATGGTGCGGGTACTAGCAGGCAGTCGCGCCGCACGGCCATGGGCCGAGGCGGCCTCATGACACACGCCAACATCCAGGAGGAGCCGGCCGTGACCGACGTATCGAGCATGGGATCCGCCCCCGACGACCCCCGTCCGGTGCTCACCGACCGACAGGGTCACCCGATCTACGACAACCAGAACCAGCGCACGGTCGGCGTTCGCGGCCCGGCCACCTTGGAGAACTACCACTTCCTCGACAAGATCAGCCACTTCGACCGGGAGCGCATCCCCGAGCGTGTGGTCCACGCCCGCGGCGTGACCACGTACGGCTACTTCGAGTCCTACGGAGCCTGGGGTGACGAGCCGGTCAGCCGGTACACGCGGGCCAAGCTGTTCCAGGAACGCGGCAAGCGGACGGACGTCGCCGTGCGGTTCTCCACGGTCATCGGCGGGCGGGACTCCTCCGAGGCCGCCCGTGACCCGCGGGGTTTCGCCGTGAAGTTCTACACCGAGGACGGCAACTGGGACCTCGTCGGCAACAACCTCGGCGTGTTCTTCATCCGGGACGCCGTGAAGTTCCCCGACGTCAT
Source organism: Streptomyces sp. NPDC003038 (assembly GCF_040611115.1). Taxonomy (NCBI): domain Bacteria; kingdom Bacillati; phylum Actinomycetota; class Actinomycetes; order Kitasatosporales; family Streptomycetaceae; genus Streptomyces; species Streptomyces sp. NPDC003038. Next base: position 84,273 of record NZ_JBEXNN010000024.1, on the reverse strand, counting down.
CCACTCCCTCAAGCCGGACCCCGTCTCGCACGAGCAGAAGCCAGCCCGGATCTTCGACTTCATGTCGCAGACTCCGGAGTCGATGCACATGCTGGTGAACCTGTTCAGCCCGCGTGGCATCCCGGCCGACTACCGGCACATGCAGGGCTTCGGAGTGAACACCTACAAGTGGGTGAACGCCGAGGGCCGGACCGTCCTGGTCAAGTACCACTGGATGCCCAAGCAGGGCGTGCGCAGTATGACCGAGGAGGACGCGGCCAACGTCCAGGCCGAGAACCTGGGCCACGCCACCAAGGACCTGTACGAGGCGATCCGGCGCGGCGACTACCCCGAATGGGAACTGCTGGTCCAGATGATGGAGGACCACGAGCACGCGGAGCTGGACTTCGACCCGCTCGACGACACCAAGACCTGGCCCGAGCAGGAGTTCCCGCCCAAGCCGGTCGGCAGGATGGTCCTCAACCGCACGGTGGACAACTATTTCGCCGAGAACGAGCAGATCGCCTTCGGCACGGGCGTACTCGTCGACGGTCTGGACTTCTCCGACGACAAGATGCTGGTCGGCCGTACGTTCTCGTACAGCGACACGCAGCGGCACCGGGTGGGCCCGAACTACCTCCAGCTGCCGGTGAACCAGGCCAAGCAGGCCGATGTACGAACCAACCAGCGCGACGGCATGATGGCCTACCAAGTCGACGGCGCGGGGGAGAATCCCGAGGTCAACTACGAGCCGTCGATCACCGGCGGGCTGCGGGAGGCGCAGTATCCGACGCATGACGAGCAGGGGCCGGAGATCCAGGGCCGGCTGACGCGCAAGCGCATCCCGCGCACCAACGACTACCTGCAGGCCGGGCAGCGGTATCTGCTGATGGAGGACTGGGAGCGCGACGACCTGGTCCACAACTTCGTCACGCTGATCGCCCAGTGCGACCGGGCCGTCCAGGAACGCATGGTGTGGCATCTGCTCCTGGTGGAGAACGAGCTCGGCCTGCGCGTCGGGGACGGACTGGGCATCGGCCCGTCCGATGTCTCCCACCTGGAGCCACTGGCCGGCCAGACCCTGACGGACGACGACCGCAAGAGGCTGGAGAACCTCGGCAGCAATCCGCCGCGCGACGTGACGGGCCTCACCATGACCCACTGCGTCCCCGACGAGCGGCATGTGGTGACCCGCTGACCCTCGTCCGATCCTCGTCGGACGGCCGATCATCGTCCGATCCTCGCCCGGCGCACAGCCCCGCACCCGGCCGCGGCCCGGCTCACGGAGTCAGGCCGCCGCCCGGAGCCGCTGCCGCTCGGCCAGGAGCTGGTAGAGCGATGCGTAGCCCGAGGTCATCTGCGCGGTGTCGAAATGCTCCAGCACCCGCCTGCGGCAGGCTCGGGGGGACAGGCGGTCGACGCAACGCACCGCGTCGGCCAGTTCGGCGGGGTGATCGCAGATGTACCCGGTCACGCCGTGCTCGACGATCTCGGGCACCGATCCCCGGCGGAGCGCCACGACGGGTGTGCCGCACGCCATGGCCTCGATCATCACCATGCCGAAGGGTTCTTCCCAGCAGATGGGGAAGAGCAGGCAGCGCGCCCGCGCGAGGAGGTCGAGTTTGACGCGGAGGTCCGCCTCGCCCACCCAATGAGCGTCCTCGCCCAGGCGGGGCAGGATCTCCCGCTCGAGGTAGAGCCGCTCTTCGGGGCCGTTGCACCTGCCCGCGACGGTGATGGGCACGCCCGCCCGGCGGGCGGCGTCGATGGCCAGGTGGACGCCCTTGTCGGCGGCGATCCGGCCCAGGAAGAGGGCCCGGTCCCCCTTGTGCTCGCGGAAGGGGTGGTCGAGGGTGCGCACCGCGTTGTGGACCTGACCGGACCACGGAATGTCCGGCGCCTGTTCCCGCTGCGCGTGCGAGATCGCCACCAAGTGCACGGTGTCGCCCAGAGCTCGGTAGTAGTCGCCGGTCTCTCCGGAAACGGGCCCGTGGGCGGTCATCACGGTGGGGGCCGGGCGCTGGCCGGCCTGGAGCGGCCCGGCCGTGCTGTGGTCGTGGATGACGTCCGGGTGAAGGCCGCGCAGTATCCGGGCGACCCGCGCGGCATGCAGGACTTCCGGGCCCGCGCTTCCCAGCTGTTCGCCTCTGGGTGTGTCGTCGACGGCGACGAACCGGCCCTTGGTCCCGTTGCTGCCGACGCCGATGACGGTCACCTGGTGCCCCCGCTCCACCAGGCCGTCCACCAGGGCCGCGCACATCGACTCGATCCCCCCGTAGGCGACGGGCGGCAGTTCGTACCAGGGTGTGGAGACCATGGCGATGTCGAGGGGACGGCTGCCGGACATGTCGCTCCTCACCTTCCCGGCCTTCCCGGCCGTATGTCGCGCGGGCGTGGCGGCGGCCCGGACGGCTGCCGATGGCTCGGGGCGGCGGTGAGCGGTCTGCGGGGCTGCTCGATGACCTCCACGTCCTCGGGCAGGCCTTCGAGACGGGTCGACTCGCCGTCGACGCGGAGCTCGGCGCGGCATCCGGCGAGCGGAAGGTTGTGGACGCTGAGGCGTCCGTAGCGCTGCGGCCACGCGGGCGCGAGCCACACCTGGCGGTGTGACATCCACGGGTCCATCCGCAGCAGCGCGCGTACCAGCTGCACCGGGGTGGCGGCCGCCCAGGCCTGCGGTGAGCAGGAGGTGGGATAGGGCAGCGGCGCGTCGTACTCGCCGCGGTCGAAGCCGCAGAAGAGCTCCGGGAGCCTGCCTCCGAAGGCCTCCGCCGCGTCGAGGATCCCGGTCGCCACCCGCTGGGCCTCCTCCACGAAGCCGTACCGCATCAGGCCGGTGGCCACCAGCGCGTTGTCGTGCGGCCACACCGATCCGTTGTGGTAGCTCATCGGGTTGTAGGCGCCCATCGAGGAGGCGAGGGTGCGTACTCCCCAGCCGGTGAACATCTCGGGCGACAGCAGCCGCTCCGCCACCCGGGCCGCTTTGTCCTCGTCGACGATCCCCGTCCACAGGCAGTGCCCCATGTTCGAGGCCAGGGCGTCGATCGGTCGTTTCTCCCCGTCCAGGCCGATGGCGAACCAGCCGCGGTCGGGCAGCCAGAACCGCTCGTTGAAGGCTTCCTTCAGCGCGGCTGCCCGCGTCCCCCAGTGGTCCACGCCCTCCATGTCTCCGGCCTCGTGGGCGAAGTGGGACCGCACCACGTAGGCGGCGTAGACGTAGCTCTGCACCTCGCACAGGGCGATCGGCGGCTCGGCCATGCGGCCGTCGGCGAAGTTGACGCCGTCGTAGGAGTCCTTCCAGCCCTGGTTGAGCAGACCGTCGTCGGTCATCCGCTGGTACTCCACGAAACCGTCGCCGTCCCGGTCCCCGTACTCCTCGATCCACGCCAGCGCGCGGTCCGCGTTCGGGAGCAGCGCCTCGACCGCCTCGGGGGCGATGCCCCAGCGGCGTAGCTCGCCCAGCATCACCACGAACAGCGGGGTCGCGTCCGCCGTGCCGTAGTAGACGCTGCCGCCGCCGCGGGCGAGGGGGAAGTCGAGGCCGAAGCGCGTCTCGTGCAGGATCCGCCCGGGCTGTTCCTCGGTGCGGGGGTCGGTGGTCGTGCCCTGGGCGCGGGCCAGGGTCTGCAGGGTGCCCAGGGCCAGGGTCGGATCCAGCGGCAGCGCCATGTACGAGGACAGCAGCGAGTCCCGCCCGAACAGCGCCATGAACCAAGGCGCGCCCGCGGCGACCGCCACGTTCTCGGGGTGCTCCGGGTCGAAGATGCGCAGCGCCCCCAGGTCCTCCAGGCTGCGTCGCAGGGTCCGGTGCAGCTCCGGGTCCTCGATCTCGGTGATGTGCGGGGTCGCCTCGCGCCACGCCCGCATGCGCAGGGCGGGCTGGGACTCGCCCACCTCGGATCCCGCCGGGAAGGTGCCGGCGATCTGCCGGCCGTCGATGCTCGGCTGGACCAGGACGGTCGTACGCCACTCGCCGCGCGGCTCCAGGTCGACCTGGAAGTCGAGGCGGTCGTGCCGCGCCCAGGCGCCGGCTGCCTCCACCCGTACGCCGCGGTGCGCCCGACCGGCCCGGAAGGCGATGGTCAGGCAGGAGCCCTCGGGGCTGGAGGAGACCTCGCCGTGGGGCCGCACCCGGTTTTCCTTCACCTCGAACAGATCGGCGAAGTCGGCGCTGATCCGCAGGGAAAGCGTCGCCGACACCGTCAGGTTGCCCAGGTTGCGCAGATGGAGGTCCTCGCGCATTCCGTCGCCGACGTAACGCCTGCGTTCCAGCAGCAGTTCGGTCTGCGAGCCGCGCGGGGGGACGCGGGCGACGAAGGTCGTGCTGTACGGATCACGGGACAGGACCGTGAGCTGCTGAGGGAGCCGGTCGTCCACCCGGAGCTGCCAGTCGGAGATGATGCGGGTGTCCCGGAAGAACAGCCCTTGGGGCCACTCCGCGTCCATGTCGCCCGCGGTTCCCGACACACAGAAGGTCGGCCCTTCGACCAGCGTCACCGTGGGCGCCCCGTGCACCGCGGGCTCGCTCTCGACGATCGAATCGAATACCTCACTCATACGTCCTCCGGTGCCGTTGCCGGTGCGGGCGCCCAGCCGTCAGCCGGCCGGTTCCCCAGCTGCCCGGTTCCCCCCGGGTCGGAGCTTCGGAGCGTCTCCCCCGGGGCGGCTACCCGGGCGTCGGGTCGCTACGCACCGGACCGGACGGCAAGGTCCCCGTGACGGACGGGCACCGGTTCGCTACGCCATCGGCACACCGAGCTCGGCGGTCACGGTGAAGTACCGGCCGCCGACGTACACCTCATCCGCCCGCTCCTGCGGATCGAGGCCGGCCAGCAGGTCGGCGGCGAACACCTCCGCGTCGTCGGCCGGCCTGTATCCCAGCTCCTCGGCCTCGCGCAGGGAGTAGATGTTCCGGGTGTTCCTCGACACCCCCCACACGATGCGGAAACCGGGACTCTCGGCGGTCAGACACGCCTCGAAGAGGCGTCCCGCATCGTCCGGGGACAGCCACGTCCTCAGTCCGTGCGGGCCCGGCGGACGCGAAAAACAGGAACCGATCCGCACGCAGATCACGTCCATGCCGAACCGGGAGTGGTAGAGGCTGCCCAAGGCCTCCATGGCCGCCTTGCTGAACCCGTAGTACGTGTCCGGACGCGCGCTGCTGTCGGCGGGGAGTCCTTCGGCTCCGGCTTCCTCCGTGGTGCGGAAACCCACCGCATGGCCGCTGGAAGCCAGCACCACCCGCCCGACGCCCGCCGACCGAGCCGCTTCCAGCACCACGCGCGTGCCCACGACGTTGGCCTCCAGGATCTCCTCCCAGGTGTCCTCCCTGCTCAGGCCCGCCAAGTGGATGACCGCGTCCACGCCGGCACACGCCTCCCGCATGGCCGAGGGGTCCGTGACCGACCCGACCACCACCTCGGCCGGCCCCGCGAGCAGCGCGTCGCCGGGAGGGACCACATCCATGAGGCGGAGCACACGCCCCGGCCGCCGCAAGCGGGGACACACCAAGCCGCCGACGACCCCGGAGGCACCCGTGATCAGAACGCGATGATCCGTCATGCGTCCATCGTCCCCCCTCCGGTCTCGGTTTCGCCGACCGCGGCCTCTTCCGGCGCCGGTGTGGCGGGGCGCGATTGGAGCCGCGTTTTCCGGAAAGTCGCCCCGTATGGCAGCACTATGGCAACGCAGGCGTCACGAGCAGAACCGGAGCGGCGGCCTGAGCCCCGCACCCGACGGGCGCACGGAGCGGGTGGCCGCGGACAGAACGGGGCCGGACGAGCAGGTGGAGCGCCATGCGCCCGACGGACCGACCGACATGCCCAAACGGGCCTGGGGCCAGGTACTGAAGGGCACGCTGAAGGAGTTCAAGGACGACGAGCTGGGCGACCGGGCCGCGGCATTGACCTATTACGGCATTCTGGCCCTCTTCCCGGCCCTGCTGGTGCTGGTGTCCATCCTCGGTCTCGCCGGCCGGTCGGTGACCCAGCAGGTGCTCGACAACCTGCAGACGCTCGCTCCGGGGGCCGCGCGCGACATCATCACCAGCGCCGTGCAGCAGTTGCAGGGCAACAGCGGCATCGGGTCGATCATGGCCCTCGTGGGCGTCGCCATAGCGGTGTGGTCCGCGTCCGGGTACGTGGCGGCGTTCATCCGCGCCTCCAACGCCGTCTACGACATGCCGGAGGGCCGGCCCGTGTGGAAGGTCCTGCCTCTGCGCCTCGGTCTGACCGTCACCCTGATGGTCATGGCGTGTGTGAGCGCGCTGATCGTCGTGTTCACCGGCGGTCTGGCCCGCCAGGCCGGGGACGTCCTGGGTATCGGTGACACGGCGCTGACGGTGTGGTCGATCGCCAAGTGGCCGGTCCTGGTCCTCCTCGTCACCATCATGATCGCCCTGTTGTACTGGGCGGCGCCGAACGCGAAGGGCCGCGGCTTCAAGTGGATCACCCCGGGCAGTTTCCTCGCCCTGGTGATATGGATGCTCGCCTCGGCCGGCTTCGCGTTCTACGTGGCGAACTTCGCCTCCTACAACAAGACCTACGGCACCCTCGCCGGTGTCATCGTCTTCCTGGTGTGGCTGTGGATCACCAACCTGGCGATCCTCCTGGGCCTCGAATTCGATGCCGAGATGTCGCGCCAGCGGGCCATCGCAGGCGGACACCCGACGGACGAAGAGCCGTACGTCGAGCCCCGCGACACCCGCGCGTGGAGCGAGGAGGACCAGGCGCGCATGGCGGGCGGCCGGCAGGCGGACGACCATGACCGCGAGCAGCCGGACGGCCCGAAGACCTGAGAAGGCGGCGGCGCGCGCCCGCCCCACGGGCGACGGAACCACGGGCGGGGCGCGCCGCCCGTGGTCGTTGGTGGCCGGCGGCCACGGCCAGGTGATCCCGACCGTTCAGCGGCCCGGAAAGGGCCCGTAGCGGTTCCTGTGAGCAAGCACACCCGGGCCCCCGGACCCCTGCCCCCGCAAGCGATTTCGCCCTCCGAGCCGTCCGCCGCACGCGTCCGGACGGCCGCGGCGAATCCTGGTCTGTCAGGATGGTTCGCCGGGACCCAGTGAGCCTGCCAGCCGATCGATCGCCACAGCGGTGGACGTGCCGGAGCACCGTCGGTCGTCCCGTCCCCGGTTTCGCCCCGCCACCAGCCGAGCCATGCGCTCTTTCAGGTACCCCACTGTGTCTTCTTTGCCGCCCTCCCCTGCCACCACGCCGCTTTCGACCACTCCCGACCGCTCCCCCTGGCGCTCTCTGCGCTACCGCAGCATGCGCTGGTGGTCCGTAGCCCACTTCGTCTCCAACACGGGGACGTGGATGCAGCTGACGGTCCAGAACCTGCTCGTGCTGCAGATCACCGGCTCCGCCGCCGCGACGGGTCTGTCCATCTCCGTCCAGGCGGCTCCGGGCCTGTTGATGGGCCTGGTCGGCGGTGCGGCGGTGGACCGGTGGAACCGCAAGGTGACCGCGGCCGTGAGCCAGGTCCTGCTGGGAGCCGTCGCCTTCCTGACCGCCGTCCTCGTTGCGGTCGGCCGGCTCGACTTCGGTGTGCTGATGGTGCTGGCCGCGGTGACCGGTCTCATCGCCACGGTCGACGGACCCGCCTGTGCTCTCCTCGGCAACGATCTGGTCCGTCCGCAGGACGTGCCCTCCGCCATCGGTGTGGGCTCGCTGATCTACAACGCGGGCCGGCTCGTCGGCGCCGCCCTCGGCGGAGTGACGGTCGCTTTCCTCGGTACGGCGGCCGCTTACGGGGCCAACGGCCTCTCCTTCCTCTTCGTCGCCGCCGTCATTCCGTTCCTGAAGCCCGCCCGGCAGCGGGCTGGGCGGGCGGAGAACGCCGAGAGGGCCGAGAAGGCCGCGAAGGTCTCCGTCCCCGCGCCTCGCACCGCCGAGCGGCCGAAGCCGACCCAGGTCAAGACGGCCGAGGCCAAGCCGACCCAGGTCGAGACGGCCGAGGTCAAGACGGCCGGCGCGGCGGATGCCGACCTGAGCGTGCGTCAGGGCCTCGCCTTCTTCATGAGCCGGCCCCGGCTGGTCGCGCTGGCCGCCATCAGCGGCGTCAGCGCCCTCTTCGGACGGAACTACGGGCTCACCCTCGTCGTGCTGGTGACGGGCCCCCTCGCGGGCGACGCCGCCGCCTTCGGCACGGTGTCCACCGTCCTGGCCGCCGGGGGCATCATCGGGGCGGTGCTGGGCGCCCGGCTGCGCAAGCCGAGCGTACGCACGGTCGGCATGCTGGCCGCCGCGGGATCCCTCCTCCAGGTGATGGCGGGGCTTTCGCCCTCACTGGCCGTGCTGCTCGTGCTCGTACTGCCGATGGCGGTCGCCGAGTCCGTCTCCGAAACCGCCGGAACGACAGTCCTCCAGACCGACCCGCCCGCTCACCTGCGCGGCCGCGTCCTGGGTGTCTGGAGCAGTGTCCGCACGCTGTGGGGCCTCGCGGCGCCGCCCGGGCTGGGGCTGCTCATGGAGTTGGCCGGGGTCCGAGGCGCACTGGTGATCGGCGGCCTCGTGGCCGCGGGCGCCATCGGAGCGGGCTTCCTGCTCCGCGGCCGCCGTACCTCACCCCAGGTTCTGTTCCTGGCCAAGCGCGGCACGGCGCCGGTGCGTCCGGGCCTGGGCACCGCCGCGTAGGCCGTTCGGCCGGTCCCCGGCCTCGGAGGGGGACGGTGACGGGGACGGGGACGGGCCCAGCAGGTCGTCCACGGCGTCGATCACCTCCTCGACCGTGATCCGCAGCAGCCGCCGGTCGGGCAGGCTTCCGTGCGCGTCTCCGGGGCGCAGCGGGTCGTCGCCCGGTTCGGGGTGCCACAGCACCCGATGCCGTTCGAGGGCCGGCGGGCCCCAGAGGCGGGGCGAGACAGGGCCGAACAGGATCACGGAGGGCGTTCCCAGCGCGGAGGCGAGGTGGGCGACTCCGGTGTCCCCCACCACCACGCACCGCGCCCCCGCGATGAGTGCGCTGATCTGCGAGAACGGTACGTCGGCCGCCCCGCCCAGCACGGCCCCGGGCGGTAGCCCCGCCTCGGCGGCCACGGAGTGGGCCAATCTGCCTTCAGCCGCGCCCGCGGTCACCACGACCCGGTGTCCCGCACGACGCAGCGCCGCCGCCACGGCCGAGAACCGCTCCGGCGGCCACCGCCGCGCCCCCGCGTCCGCGCCCGGGTGAATGACGACCGCGCCGGGCGCCGGTGAGGGCTCCTGCGGCGGCGGGATGCTCAGGTCGCCGGGCTCCGCGGGAATGCCGTACCAGCGCAGGAGCCGGCACCAGCGGTCCCGCTCGTGCTCGTCGGCGCGCCAGAACGGGCCCCGGATGCCGGGGGTCTGCGGGTGGCGGTAGGCCAGCATCCGGCCGGGCCCGAGCCGCTGCAGGAGCAGGTGGCTCGGCGGCCCGTTGCCGTGCAGGTCGACGGCGATGTCGGGCGGCGGGCCGTGCCAGGCGATGTCGGCGGGTACCTGACGTCCGGATGCCTCGGCCGCGAGCGTACGGTCGACCAGTCCGGTGGCGGCCGCGGCGGCCGCCAGCCGTTGCGGCGCGGCCAGCACGATCTCGTGCCCGGACAGGCTCCGCCGCAGGGCCCGCAGACAGGGCACCACCGTCAGCAGGTCGCCCAGTCCCAGGGCCCGCAGCACCAGGACGCGAGGCTGCGGGGCAGCCGCTCCCTCCGCGCCGGACCCACCGGGTGCGCTTCGCGGCTCCGCCTTCATCGTCATGTGTCCACTGCCTTCCGGCGGTACGGGTATCAGGATCCCGGCGGTACGGCGGCCGCCCGCGCCGCCCGGTCGGTCAGCAGGGTGGTGGAACGGCCGGCCAGGTACGGCAGGACCACGGCCTGGCCTCCCCATTGCCGCAGCACGGCCGCCTCGGGAAGGTCCTCGACCGCGTAGTCGCCCCCCTTGACCCAGATGTCCGGTCGCAACGCGTCGAGGAGTGCGGCCGGTGTGTCCTCCTCGAAGGCCACCACGGCGTCGACGCTGCCCAGCGCGCTCAGTACGCGCATCCGGTCGGCCAGTGGGTTGAGCGGGCGTCCGGGGCCCTTGCGCCGGGTGAGGGACGCGTCCGTGTTGACGCACACGATCAGGCAGTCGCCGATGCGGCGGGCACTTTCCAGCAGTCCGACGTGACCCGCGTGGATCAGGTCGAAGCAGCCGCCGGTCGCGACGACCGTCCCGCCCCGGGCCCGTACGCTCCGGGCGAGGGCGAAGGCGTCCGAGGGAGGGCTCTGTTCTTCGGCGGCCTCCGCCCGCCACAGCGCGGGGTTGCCCGCGCCTCCTGCCGCCACGAAGGCGCAGGCGTCGGCCACCGCCCGCTCCACGGCCTCTTCGGGCAGGGCTCCGTCCGCCAGGGCGGCCGCCGTGGCGGCGGCGAAGCAGTCACCCGCTCCGCACGGGTCCCCCTCGGCCCGGTAGGGCGGCGGCACGAGCATCGGGGTGTCCTCGCCCGGACGCGTCAGCAGCACCCCGCGCTCGCCGAGTGTCACGGCGACCGAAGCGGCCGCCCAGCGCTCCGCGAGCTCGGCGCCACGCCGGGCGTCGGCGCGCAGGCTGGTGCTCTCACCGGGGCACAGGGTGCGTGCCTCGGCCAGGTTCGGTGTCACCAGTCGCGCCCCGGGTACGGGCGTGTCGCCCTTGGGGTGGGGGTCCCAGACGAGGGGCGCACGGCGGGCGGCGTCCGCGAGGTGGGCCCGTACGGCCTGGGCGGTGTGGCGTCCGTAATCGGCGACGAGGACGGCGCCCGCGCAGGCCAGCGCGTCACGTACGGCTCGGTCCGGTGCGCCCGGCCGGCCGCCGCCGCGGTCGATCCGTACGAGCGGCCGGCCGTCCGCCAGGACCCGTGTCTTGACCGGGAGCGAGCCGTCCAGGGGCAGTTCGACCAGGGTGACCCGGCCGTGCAGCGCGCGGCGTACGGATTCGCTGGCTTGATCGTCGCCCAGGGCCGCGACCAGGACCACCTCGCGGCCTCCGCGCGCGGCCAGGACCGCCGCGAGGCCGGCGCCGCCCGGACGGCACAGTTCCGCGGTGACGTCGACGACCGGGGCCGGGGCGTCGGGTGAGAGTCGCGTGGCGACGCCGCTGATGTCCTGGTCCAGCAGGGCGTCCCCGACGACCACCAAGGGCCCGGGGGCACTCATCGCAGGCCCGGTGAGACGGTCACGGAGCGGCGGACCTTGGAGGTCTTGACCGAGGCGGCCGCGTCGAAGCTCTCGCACAGCAGATGGACGGCCACGAGATGGGCTTCCTGGACGGTTGCGGTCCGCGGCGCGTCGATGCACAGCGTCTCGTCGGCGATCTCGGCCAGCGGGTTGGGTCCGGGGCCGGTCATGGCCCAGACCTGTAGTCCGGTGGTCCGGGCCGTCGCCGCCGCCGCGATCAGGTTGGCGCTGCGGCCGGAGGTCGACAGCAGCAGGAGAACGTCTCCCGGTCGGCCGTGCGCGGACACCTGCCGCGCGAAGACGTGGTCGAAGCCGTAGTCGTTGCCGATGGCGGTGAGGCTTGAGGTCTCCGCGTGGAGGGCTATGGCCGAGTAGGCGGGCCGCTCCTCGCGGTAGCGGCCCACCAGTTCGGCGGTCAGGTGCTGTGCCTGGGCGGCGCTGCCGCCGTTGCCCGCGGCCAGCAGGCGGCCGCCTCCGGTCAGGATGCCGGCCAGCCGCCCGCCCCAGTCCGCCAGGCGGCCGATGCCGTCCCGGCGCAATCGCTCCAGCGCGTCTTGCAGGGACTGGCAGTGCTGGTGCGCGTCTTCGGTCACAGGGCCTTCGGTCACAGGGTCTTCGCTCATGATGGTCGGACAGGTCGCGGGTCAAAGGCGTCCGTGTCCGTGCCTCCCTCGTTGATCGGTACTGCGCGAAGGGTTCGGGTCGGTGATCCGGATCCGGGATCACGGATCCGTGATCCCGGATACGCGATCAGATCGCTCCCGTCATGGCGGGCCGTGACGCGAGCACCGAGCGGTACACCGCCTCGGTGGCCTCCGCGACGCTCGCCCAGCTGTACCGGCTCAGTACGCGCCTGCGGCCCGCCGCTCCGCAGCTCAGCCTCCGGGCGTAGTCGGCCAGGAGCGGGGCGACGGCCGCGGCGAGGGCCGCCGGGTCGCCGGGCGGTACGAGCCTGCCGGTGACGAAGTCGGCGATGGTGTCCAGTTGGCCGCCGACCGCGCTCGCGACGACGGGCCTGCCGCAGGCCATCGCCTCCAGCGGCACGATGCCGAAGGGTTCGTAGTCCGCCGGGCACAGCACCACGTCGGCGCCGCGGAGCACCGCGGGGACCTCCGCGCTGGGCACCGCCCCCGTGAAGCGCACCCGGTCGGCGACTCCCGCTCGCCTGGCGACGGCACGCAGCCGGCGGACTTCCGGGTCCTCCCCGAGGCGGTCCGCGGTCGGCCCGCCCACCACGACCAGTTCCGTATCGGGCAGGAAGGCGAGGGCCCGGATGGAGACGGCGGTGCCCTTGCGCGGCACGAGGCGGCCCAGTTGGACGAGCCGGTGGCGGTGGGGGCCCCGTTCGAGGGTCGGCCCCTGCGGGGTGAAGACCTCGGGGTCCACTCCACAGGGCACGATGTCGACCCGGTCGGGCGGGATGCCCATCCGCGCCAGCTCGGCGACCTCGTCACGGCAGGTGGCGACCACCCGGTCGCCGTGCAGGCCGATCTCCCTCTCGCAAGCGATCCGCGCCGGCGGGCTGGTGTCCGCGTGCCCCTGGTGGCGCCGCTTGACGGTGCCCAGGGCGTGGTAGGTGTGCAGCAGCGGCAGCCGCAGTTCCCGGGTGGCCATCAACGAGGCCATCCCCGACATCCAGAAGTGCGAGTGCACCAGGTCGGGGGCCTGCCGCTGCCATTCCCGCGTCAGATAGTGGCCGAAGGCGGTCATGTGCGGGAGCAGTTCGTCCTTGGGGATCTGCTGCGCGGGCCCGGCGGGCACGTGGTGCACCTCCACGCCCGCCCGCATGCGGGTGCGGTCCGGCAGGTGACGCGCGTCCTTGCGGGTGTAGACCGTGACGCGGTGTCCACGGTCGGCGAGGGCTCCGGCGAGGCACGCGACATGGACGTTCTGGCCTCCGGCGTCGACGCCGCCCAGGGCGGCGAGGGGGCTGGCGTGCTCCGAGACGAGGGCGATCGACAGCCGTCCCGCGTCGAAGGGGCTGGACGTCATGAGCGCACCTCCGCCATCACACGCTCCCAGTCGGCCAGGAAGCGCTTGAGTCCGTACCGTTCGAGGGCCGCCTGACGTGCCCGGGCCCCGTCCTCGGCTGCGGCCCCGGGGTCCTCCAGATAGCGGCGGGCGGCCCGCGCCAGGACCTCGGGGCGGGTCGACAGGGTCCCGGTGCCGGGCGGGACGGCCTCCACCGCCTCCGTGGTGGCGAGGGCCACCACGGGCATGCCGAGGTGCATGGCCTCCAGCAGGGACAGGCCCAGGGAGGTCCAGCGCACGGGGTGCAGGTAGAACCGGCGCTGCGCCATGGCCGCGTGCAGCTCGCTCTGCGGGAGGTCGGCGGTGCGGCAGCGGTCGGGGGGCACGCCCAGGTGTGCGGCGAGTCCCGCGCTGCGCATGCCGAACACGTCCAGCGGAGCAGCCTCGGCCAGGGCGGGCAGGAGGTCGGTTCCGGTGTAACGGCCACGGCGTACGGGGTCGTTGACCACGACCGCCGCGTGGGGGATCCGGCCGGTGTACAGATGGCCGGGGTCGACGATGCCGTGCTCGATCACCTCGGAGCGGGTGGTGCCGTTGTCCCAGAACAACCGGTTGAAGTGGGTGACGTGTACCAGCGTCAGGTCGCCGCGGTCCGCGAACGGGTGCCTGGTCGTGGGGACGTTGCCGTCCGGGGCGTTGTGCTCCAGGTAGACGGCCGGCAGGTCCCGTCCCGGCCGCCGGCCGCCCAGCCATCGCGCGGCGAGCTCCATCTCGTGGGGACGCTGGAGGATCACGAGGTCCACCGGTGCCTCACGGAGTTCCTCGGGCGTGATCTCGCGCACCGAATCGGGCCAGGAGAAGGTCCGCGCCCGTCCCAGGCCGTCCGGATCCCGTCCGGGGGTCACGGGAACGAGGTAGGTGTGCGGCCCCTGAACGAATGCCGTCGTCCACGATCCGTGTACATGCCACAGCAAGATGTTCATACGGTCGCTCCTCGCTCCATTTCCGATGAGTCCTGCGCACCCGCAGACCCTGTGCGGCGCGCCGGTCGGCCGCCGAGGCGGGCCACTGCCGCGAGTACCTCCGCGTCACGGATGTCGTCCAGACAGGGATGGCCGCGGACCGGGCAATGGCGTGCCCTGCTTCCGCGGCACGGTGCGCTCTGGTCCCCCAGCAGCACGTGCGGAACGCCGTACGGGCGCCAGCGCTCGGCCGGCACCACGGGGGAGAACAGGCAGGCCACCGGTGTACCGACCGCGGCGGCGAGGTGCGCGGGCCCGGTGTTGCCGACCAGTACGGCATCGGCCCCGGCCAGGACCCCCGCGAGGTGGCGCAGGTCCCCGGTGACGCCGCCGAGGTCGAGGGCGTGTCGGCCCGCGACCTCGGCGGTCAGCGCCCGCTCCGCCGGGCCTCCGGTCACGACGACCCGGTACCCGGCGGTGTCCAGGGCCGCGCATGCCCGTGCGGCGCGCGCCGGACTCCAGGCGCGCGCCGTCACCGCCGCACCCGGGTGCAGCACCACGTACGGGTCCCGCCCGGTCAGATGCGTGCAGTCGGGCGGTTCGCCGACGCGCAGGGCCCCGTCATCGCCTTGCGGCAGCGCGTAGCCGGCGTCTTCCGCGAGGTCCAGGGCGGCCTGGGCTTCGTGGCGGTCAGGACGTCTGTGGTGGCGCAGGTCGAGGAGTGCGCCGGGATAGTCCTCGCAGTCGGCCGCCGTCCATCCGACGCCGGCGAGTTTGAGCAGCAGCGCGGCCGGAAGCGGACTCTGGTGGTAGGAGACGAGGATCAGGGCACGGTCGAATCGGCCGCGGGACACGGAGGCGATCAGGTCGAGCCACGGGCCGTTCGCCACCGGCGCGGGCTCAAGACCGACCCAGGGGGCTTCGTAGACGAGCACGTCGTCGACGCCGGGCAGCAGCCGGGCCGCCGGCGCGCCCTGCGGACCGCACAGGAGCGCGGTGTACGAGGACCCGTGTGCGACGGCGCGCAGCGCGGGTCCGGCCAGGATGACGTCGCCCGCGCTGTCCAGCCGGACGACGAGCGTGCGCGGCGCGGTCATCGCACACCGCTCGGGGTGCGCACGGTGTCATCGGCTCGGGTGTTCAGGACCAGGCGGACGGCCGCCAGCAGGTCGGGGGCCGTCTCCCGGGCCCGGCGGATCTCCTCGGGCCGGGTGAGGGCGGTGGGCACCAGCACCCCGCGGGCCCCGGCGGCGCGGGCCGCTTCCATGTCGGCGCCGATGTCGCCGATGAGGACGGTGCGGTCGGCCGGTACACGCAGCCGCGCGCAGGCGGCGAGCACCAGTCCGGGAGCCGGCTTGCGGCAGTCGCATCCGTCGCCCGGTCCGTGCGGGCAGACCGCCCATACGGCGAACGGCCCGATGAGGGCGTCCACGCGCTGCCGCACCGCCTGCACCTGGTGGCGGGTCAGCAGCCCGCGGGCCACGCCCGACTGGTTGCTGACCACGCCGACCGGGATGCCGAGGGCGGTCACCGCTGCGACGGCCTCCCTGGCCGAGGGCATCGGCAGGACGCGTCGGGGGTCGCCGTTGTAGGGGACGTCGACGACGAGCGTGCCGTCGCGGTCGAAGAGGACCGCCGCGGGGAGGGTGGGGTCCCCCGCGGCGCCGGCGGGAGCCGCCCGGCCGCGGCCGGGCGCGGAGGGGAGCGCGTCGCCGAACAGCCAGTGGCCCTCGGCGGCGGGTGCCTCGTGCGCCGGACCCGGCGGTGGGGGACGGCCGTTCATGCCCGTACCTGCGTGACGGCCCGTTCCTGGGGCGCCGCGGCGGCGGCCGCGGGCCTGTGGGACGCCAGGGGGCGGGCGCGGCGATGAGCGGCCAGGCCCCGCAACCAGTGCCAGCTGGCGGTGGGAGGGATGAGTGCGCTGGTTATCGCCATGGCGGCGGTCTCCTCGCGGGTACGCGGACCCGGCGCGATCCGGGCCGCTGCGAACTCGGCGGTCCCGGCCAGCCATCCGGCGGCGCACAGCGCGGCGGCACCGGGCCGGCGCAGAACGGCGCAGGACAGCGCCGCCACCGCCGCGCCGGTCACCAGGAGGTGCCGTGGGAGACGTCCGCGCGGTGCCTCGGCGCGGCTCCACCAGTCCCGGCCGTGCAGTCGGGTCATCAGCACGTCGTCGGCGTTGCCGGCCTGCTGGCGTACGGAGATCCAGCGGTCGGCCGGGCGGACGGGGTGGGTGGTGCGGCGGCTGCCCGCCGCGAGGGTCCAGCCGGCGTCGAGGACGCGCAGCGCCAGATCAGCGTCCTCGCGGAAGGCCCGCCGGAAGCGCTCGTCGAATCCGCCGACGTTGTCCAGGGCCTCCCGGCGGTAGGCCATGTCCGCGGTGATCCATCGGGCGGTCGCCAGCCCCGCCGTGTTGCGCTCCCAGTCGGTGGGCCGGCGGTCGGCGGGCAGCGGCACGGTGATGCGGGCGGTCACGCCCGCGGTGCGGTCCGACGCGGTCGACAGGTCGCGGGCCAGTCGCTCGCACCAGTCGTGAGCGGGAACCACGTCGTCGTCGAGGAAGACGATCCACCCCGCGGTGCCGGCCGCCCGCCAACCCGCGTTCCGCGCCGCGGCCGGCCCGCGGCCACCGCTGGTCACCACGGTGGTGATCGCTCGCAGCGCCTCGGGGATCTGGGCGTGCGGCCCCGGGCCGCGAGCGGCCCGCCGGTCGTCGACGAGTACCACCCGGACCGGCCGGGGCCCGCGGGCGTGCGCCAGCGCGGTGAGGCAGGTGGTCAGGCTGGGGCGGCCGAGTGTGGGGATGACGACCGCGTACGCGGGATCCGCCCGCACGGTGCCGTGGCCGGGTGCGCCGGTCATCGCGACCACCCGTCGTCGCCCGAGCCGAAGAAGGTGCCGCGCCGGACCGCGTACGGGCCGATGGCGAGGAGGTCGACCGGTGAGGAGCCGAAGCATTCCAGCGCTTCCCGGGGGTCGTCGACCATGGGCCGGCCCGCCGTGTTGAGGCTGGTGTTGACCACGACGGGAAGGCCGGTGAGCTGCTCGAACTCGCTGAGCATGCGGGCGACCAGCGGTTCGGACGCCGGGTCCACGGTCTGGATGCGGGCTGTTCCGTCGACGTGTACGACGGCGGGGATCCGCTCCCGCCATTGCGGTGCCACGTCGTGGACGAAGAGCATGTAGGGGCTGGGAATCGGCCCGTCGAAGATGTCCGCCGCCCGGTCGGCGAGAACCATGGGAGCGACCGGCCGGAACTGCTCGCGGCCCTTGACGTCGTTGAGGCGTTCGAGATTGCCCGCGTGGCCGGGGTGGGCCAGCAGCGAGCGGTGGCCCAGTGCCCGCGGCCCGTACTCGGAGCGTCCCTGGAACCAGGCGACGATGGCGTTGTCGGCCAGTGCGCGCGCCACGGTCGCCGCGATGTCCGGCGGGCGTTCGAACGGCACGGCGGCGGTCTTGAGGAGGGCGCCGAGGTCGGCGTCGGACCATTCGCGCCCCAGGTCGGCTCCGGCCATGGGCTCCGGCTCGTCCCCCAGACCGGCGGCGAGGAGCAGGGCGCCGCCCAGTGCGGTGCCTGCGTCGCCCGCGGCGGGCTGCACCCAGACCCGGGAGAAGGGCCCTTCCCGCGCGATACGGGAGTTGGCGACGCAGTTGAGCGCGACGCCCCCGGCGAGAGTGAGCACCTGGTCGTGCGTCTGGCCGTGGAGCCAGCGCGCGAGGTCCAGCAGTGTCTCCTCCAGTACGGCCTGCGCGCTGGCCGCCACGTCCGCGTGGTCCTGGGTCCAGGGCTCCTCGGGGTCGCGAGGGGCGCACAGTTCGTGCCAGGGGACGCCGGTGGCGCGGAAGCCTCCGTCGCCGGTGGGGTGGACGTAGCGGCGCAGTTCCGCCAGCATGCGGGGCCTGCCGTGCGAGGCCAGGGCCATCACCTTGAACTCGTCCGAGGACCGCAGGAATCCCAGGTGGCCCGTGAGTTCCTCGTAGACGAGGCCCAGCGAGTGCGGCAGGTCCTGGGCGTGCAGCGGCTCCAGCCGGTCACCGATCCGCCGCGCCGCCAGGTGGGAGGCGCGCTCGCCGCGCCCGTCGAGGACCAGGACGGACGAGGTCTCGGCGCCGTCCGCGGCGAAGGCGCCGGAAGCGGCGTGGGCCATGTGGTGCGGGACGAAGCGGACGATGCCCGGGTCCAGGCCGGGAAGCGCTGTCGCGAGGAACCCCGGGGCCTGGCGCGCGTACGTCAGCCGCAGGTGGTCCCAGGGGTCGTCCAGGCCCATGGCATCGGCGGGCCGCGCGAGGTCGGGGTCGAAGGAGTAGGCGACGGCGTCGAGGTCCTGGGGACGCAGGCCGGCCCGTTTCAGGCACCAGGCCGCGGCCTGTTCGGGCAGTTCCCACGCGGAGAACGGCACCGGACGCTTGCCGTGCTTGCGGCGCGAGAACCGTTCCTCCTCGGCGGCGGCGACGGTACGCCCGTCGACGACGACCGCGGCGGCGGGGTCGTGGAAGAGGGCGTTGATCCCGAGAATGCGCATGATGACAGCCTTTCGATGAGGAGCGCGCCAGGCCCTGCGGGTGCCGGCGGGCACCGCGAGGGCGTTCGGCCGTGACAGCCGTGGATCAGCTGTCCGGGTGCGCGCGGAACCAGGCGATGGTCCGCCGCAGTCCCTCTTCGGCCGTCACCGTCGGTTCCCACTGGAGCTTGTCGTGCGCCAGCGTGATGTCCGGACAGCGCACCGCCGGGTCGTCCGTCGGCCGCTCGACGAAACGGATCTCGGAACGGGAACCGGTCAGGTCGATGACCCATCGGGCCAGTTCCAGCATCGTGATCTCGTTCGGGTTGCCGATGTTGACGGGGCCGCGCATCCCGTGGGCCGCCGCGGCGAGGATGCCGCGTACCGTGTCGTCGACGTAGCACAGCGATCGGGTCTGGAGGCCGTCGCCGGTGACGGTGAGGGGCTCGCCGGCCAGTGCCTGCCGGATGAAGGTCGGCACGGCACGGCCGTCGTAGCCGCGCATCCGCGGACCATAGGTGTTGAACAGGCGCACGATGCCGGTGTCGGTACCGTGCGCGCCGGCGTCGGCCGTGGTCAGCGCCTCACCGAAGCGCTTCGCCTCGTCGTACACGCTGCGCGGGCCGACCGGGTTGACGTTGCCCCAGTAGCGTTCGTTCTGCGGGTGCTCGTGCGGGTCGCCGTACACCTCGGACGTGGACGCGAGTATGAAGCGGGCGCCTGCTTTGTGGGCCAGCGACAGCGCGTTGCGGGTACCGAGGCTGCCCGTCTCCAGCGTGTGCAGGGGCAGCCGCAGATAGTCGGCGGGTGAGGCCGGCGAGGCGAAGTGCAGTACGAGATCGGGCGGCCGCTCGACCGTGAAGGGCTGGGAGACGTCGGCCTCGTGGAAGACGAAGCCCGGCCGGTCCAGCAGGGCCGCGATGTTCTCCGGGCGACCGGTGCTGAAGTCGTCCAGGCAGGTGACGTCCGTACCCGCGTCCATCAGGGCGGTGCACAGGTGGGAGCCGACGAAACCGGCACCGCCGGTGACGACCGCGTGCTCCCAGCGGCGTGGGGCTGTTCTGTCCATGGGGATCTCCTCTGACAGGTCGGGCATCGGATGACCGTTCCTTCCCGCTCCGGCGTGCCCGTCCGCCGGTGGAGCCGCCCGAGGTGGTGCCTGCGGGGGGTGTCTGCGGGGTGGTGCCTACGGGGTGGTGTCTACGGGTGGTGCTACGGGTGGTGCCTACGGGGGCGAAGAGCGGTGAGCGGAGCTTTGGATGCGCTCAGCCTCCGTCGGCCCGCTCCCCGCGGCACGCGGGGATACGGCATTGCGGTGAATCACGGAGCGTGAGACCGCCGGATGGTGGCGGTGGCGGTTTCAGGGCCAGGACGGCTCCCGCCGGGGGACGACCACCAGTTCGGACACCGCGCTGCCCGCCGGCACGGAGAGGGCGTACAGCACCGTGTCCGCCACGATCTCGGGGCTCTGCAGCATGGAGACGTCGGCGTCGGGAAAGCGTTCGAGGATGAACGCCGTCTCCATGCCGCCGGCGATGATGCCCGTGACGCCGATGCCCGGGCAGTCCCGCTGCGCCTCCTTGAACAGGGTGTGCGTGAAGGCTCGCAGTCCCGATTTGCTCGCCGAGTAGGGACCGGCCTCGGTCCACGTCCGGTTCGCGGCCGTCGACAGGATGTTGACGATGTGGCCTCCGCCCTGGCGGATCATCCGGCGGTAGGTCTCCAGGCACAGGTACATCGGTCCCAGGAGGTTCGTGGTCACCACCCGTGTGACTTCCTCGGCCGTCAGGTGCTCGACCGACTTGGAGACGTCGACGGCCGCGTTGTTGACGAGGATGTCCACCCTCTGGCCGTCCTCCTCGATCTCCCGCAGGACGGCGGCGACCGCCCCCGCGTCGCAGACGTCCATCGCGACGAAGCGCGCCTTGCCTCCGGCTGCCATCAGCCCGGCACACAGCTCCTCCGCCAGGTCCTCCCGTACGTCCGCCACCAGAACGGAGGCGCCGGCGTCGGCCAGCCTCCGCGAGATGGCGGCGCCCAGGCCCCGCGCTCCACCGGTCACCAGTGCCTGCTTGCCGTGGAGGTTCCCATATACCGCGCCGCCCATGCCGCTGTGCCTTTCCTCGGTCCGGCGGTGGCCGGCGCAGTGCTCCACTGCGGTGCCGCCGCTCTTGCCCTCCACTGTGAGGACCCCGGCGCGGGCGGGCACGCCGGGTTACGCCACTGCGCCGTAGGCCGCCCCCGCGGACCGACCGTCCGGCACCTCGCACTGCTGACAGGAGCCGGGCCGCAGACCACAATGGAGGGATGGCAGCGTCGTCCGCACCTGTGCTGGCCGGGCTGCGGGAACAACTCGGCCGCAGTCTGTTCCATCGCGTCGCCGGGGATGCGGGGCCGGCCAACCGGGCCCGCATCCACGGCACTGCCGGGCCGCGCTGGTTCGGCCCCGAGCGGCCCGTCCGCCGCGTCCACGGCGACGCCTCGATGTTCATCGGAGGACTGCGGGCGCTGCTGCTCCAGTCCCTGCACCCGCTGGCCATGGCCGCGGTGTCGGCCCACTCCGGCTACCGCGGGGACCCGTGGGGGCGGCTGCACCGCACGAGTACCTTCCTCGCCGTCACGACGTACGGGACCGCCGAGCACGCCCAGCAGGCGGTCGATCACGTACGGGCCGTTCACGACCGTGTACGCGGTACCACCGCCACCGGGGAGCCCTACCACGCCGGTGACCCGCACCTTCTGGCCTGGGTCCACATCGCCGAGATCGACAGTTTCCTGCGGGCCCACCAGCGGTTCGGCGCCCATCCGCTCGACGGAGCCGGCTGTGACGCGTACATCGCCGACACCGCTCGGGTGGCCGCCGCTCTCGGTGTGCCGGATCCGCCCCTCGACCGGGCGGATCTCGCCGAGCGGCTGGCCGCGTACCGGCCGGAACTGCGCGGCACACCCGAAGCGCGGGCCGCCGCGCACTTCATCCTGCTCCACCCGCCCCTCCCCCTCGTCGCTCGCGCGCCCTATGCCGTCCTCGCCGCGAACGCGGTCGGCATGCTTCCCCCCTGGGCCCGCTCGGAGCTCGGGCTGCCCTGGCTGCCGGCCGTGGAGAAGGTGTGCGTGCGGCCCGCGGGCCACGCGATGACCGCGACCATCCGCTGGGCCATGGGCACGCCTGCCCCGACCCGGGACCCCTGAACCGGATCCCTGAACCGGACCTCGGAGCCGAACCCATGAACGGTGACGCTCCGAAGGGGACCGCGGCAGACTGCCGACGTTAGGAGCGCGGCCCGCATGGGCAGGCGCCCGCTGACGCCACGCGCCGCGAGATGCCCTTCCGGCAGGCTCGAAGCACTACCCAGGAGGACCAGGTGGATGGGGACGCGCCGCTCCCGACTCTCAGGAGCCTGGACGAGGTCGCCGAACAGCTGACCGACACCGCACAGGTGTACGTACGCTGGTCACGCGGCCCCCATACCGACCTCGGCATGGCTTCGGACACCGACTCGGTCTCCGGCAGGGACTCGGGCAGGGGCTCGGGTACGCCATCGCGTACGGCTTCCAGTTCGGACGAACTCACCGGCACCCCGCTGCCCGGCCTCTCGGCCAACCCCCTCGCCGTGGAACCCTGGTGGGGACACCGACCGGTCCGGATCTGGGTCGCGCGGCGTCTGCACGACTACAGCCATCTCCCCCGGCTCCGCGGGAACGACGTGCGGCCGTGGCTGCTGAAGGGCACCGAGGTGGGCCGAGGCCCGGACAACGAGCCCCTCGTCAGTGACGTGGAACCCCTCGCCTGGATCGAGCTCAGCGTCATCGAGGAAGCCACCAGGGAGATCACGAGACAGCCGGGCCGGTGGGGTCCCATCCAGCGCACCCCCTGACGGGTGACGCGGCCTCCCACCTCCTGACGGGAGAGACAGGCGGTGACACCCGTTCCGCGGGTGCCACCCTCCCGTCGAAGACACGAAGAAGACTCGAAGCCGCCCGCCGTCGTGGGGGCCGTCTGATCAGGAAGGCTCTTTGCCCCGGCCGGTCATCGCGTCACGCAGGCGGTCCACGAGCCCGACCCCCGGGGCCAGGAGCTTGTTGGCCGGCGGCTTGTCCGGAGCGGACGGGTGCGGACGCGTGGGCGCCGTCTTCTTCGCCTGGCGCACCTTGTCTCCGAGACTCTCCAGCACTTCGGGGGAACACGCGCCCCGCAAACGCGGGAAGAGATCGTTCTCCTCGTCGGCCACGTGCGCCCGGATCTCCGTCATGAGCTGCATGACGAGCTCATCGAACCGGGGGTCGTCGGCCTCGCACCCTTCGAGTTCCTTCATGGTGCGCTCTGCCGCGGCGTGGTCTTCCAGTTCCTTGTCCGCGATGCTGTCGCCGTTCGCGAGGTGCTCGCGTGCGGCGGGATACAGGTACGCCTCCTCGGCGACCGAGTGCCGGACGAGTTCCATGGTCACCTGGTCCGCGTACTGCTTTCGCCGGGGATCACCGGAGGGCAGTTCCTCGATATTGGCGAAAAGCTCCTCGACCTCTTGGTGGTCGGTCATCAATTCCGCGATCACGTCGCCGCCGTGCCCCATGGGGGGAATCCCTTCTCCGAAATGTGTTCCGAAATGCTGCGGTCTCAGTGAAACCCGCGACGCATACGCAGCGTGCTTCTCCTCCACCCAGCGTGTCGGCTTCCCCGCCGTTCTCCACCCACTGTGACCTGGCCCATTCCGCGAATGGCCCTGAGGCGATAGAGTCCCGTCCTCCCCCATTCGCCCCTCCCTCTTACTCCGAATTGGCCACCGTGTCCGCAGACTCGTCCCTCTCCTCGCTCATAGCCGCGACGGCCCAGTGGCTCACCCACGCCTATCCCTCCGCCGGTGGCGCGCTCCAGCGCGGCCTGGCGGAGGCGCAAGCCCGCCAGGCCGTCACCGTCGCCGCGTGGCTGCGGTACCCCACGGAGCTGGACGCGCAGCTGGTGAGCCTCTCAGGGCCCGGCGGCTCCGCGCGGCTCGACTGGATCACCGGCTCTGAGGCCGAGGGCTCGGACGACCCGCACCTGCACCCGTGGCGCAGCTGGGTCGACGAGGTCGTCGCGAGCTGGGCCGCTTGCCTGCTGGGCACGCCCGCCCTGGTGACCGCGGCCCTGACGGCCCTCCCGAAGACGGAGCGCGCGACGGGTGAACCGGTCGACTTCCGCCGCCTGACCCATCCGAACGAGAACGACTGGCAGGCGGCCGCACTGCTCCGCCACCCCGACCTCCTCGCTCCCGTGGCCGACCTCCACCACGAGCAGCTCCGGGAGCTCCTCCAGGGGACGGCCTCCTCACCGTCCTGACCCCACTCCTGCCCTGCGGCACGGTGCCGGCGCTACGGCCCGCGCCACAGGGCAGCCGACCCGGGCCAACAGGTCAGGTGTTGGATTCGGCGGCGCTGATGTCCGCGAGCGCGGACGTCTCGTCGCGCTCGATGGCGAGGTCACCGATGGAGACGATGCCGACGGCGCGGTCCTTCTCGACGACGGGCAGCCTGCGCAGCGAGTGGTCGCGCATCAGGTCGACGGCCCGGCCCACGTCGTCGTCGGGGCCGACGCTGACGATCTCCGCGCTGCAGATCTCGCCGACGGTCGTGTTCTCGGGGTCCTTGCCTTCGGCGAGGGCGCGAACGACCAGGTCCCGGTCGGTGACCAGACCGCGCAGCCGGCCGTCGTCGGTGACCAGCACGTCGCCGATGTCCTCGTCGCGCATACGGCGTGCGGCATCGTGGACGGAGGTCCCCTCGCCGACGGTGACCAGACGCTCGGTCATGATCTCTCGAATCTTCTGAGCCATGGTGTTCTCCTTGAGGTGAGGGCGGACTTCGGCCGCGGGCGGCCGCCCACCGTCCGCACTGCGCCCCTTCCCCTGCCCCGGCGCCCTATTCAGGCAGCCCGTGGGAGGGTTGCACTGCGACGCGGCGCGGCGCGACGCGATGGCGTTCGCGTTCGGCCCGCTCCTGGATCATGCGGCGGAAGCCGACGGGAGCGCTGTGCTTGGCGGAGGCTGTGCTTGGCGGAGTACGGGCCGGCCCCGGGCAGACCTCACCAGCGCCCGGCCTTCTTCCCGCCCGAGGCACGCGCCACGACGGGCGTGCGGCGCACGCGCTCGCCCATGCGGTGCAGTCGCGGATAGCGTTCGCGCTGCGTGCGGGAGTGCCGGTCGAGCTCCTCCAGCAGCCGTTCGGAACGCTTCTCCACGCCCAGCTCGTCCAGGACGCGGTCCGCTTCGGCGAGCAGCGCCCCGTACAGATGCCACTCCCCCGGGTGGTCCCGTACCTGCTCCAGGAGCAGGTCGGCGAGGCGGTTGCGGCTCACGCGCGCCGTGTGCAGTTCCTCGGTCAGCCGGGCTTCGGCCTCTTCGGCGTTGGCGCTGACCTGCGCGGTGATCAGTTCGGCGAAGGACTCGACGGCGATGGCCGTATGTCCGTAGAGGTCCTGCAGGGCACTGGTGACCGGGTGGGGCAGGAGAGGCTCCTCCTCCGCCCGCACTTTCGCCAGATCGGTCAGCGTCCGGCAGGACACCCGCAGGACCACGGCGCAGATCTCCAAGGTGTCGAGCCCCGTGCGCAGCACCAGACGGAACAGGGTGCCCTCGCGCACCCGGGGATTGAGGCGCAGGCTGTCCTCCGCCTGTCGAAGCGCGCCGTCGACCTGGGCGATGTCGTTGTCGAGCCGGCGTGCCTCGTGCAGCCGGGCGGCCGCCTCCTCGACCGTCGTACGGCCGCCCAGTGCGGTGCTGATGTGCAGCAGCAGGGTCTGCATGCGCTCGGCGAGGTCGGTGATGGCATCGCTGGCGGGCTGCACCCAGACGGGCGGAACGAACAGCACGTTGAACAGAAGACCGACCGCGGCGCCGATCAGCGTCTCCAGTACCCGGTCCCACGCCGTGTCCGCCACTCTGGTCACGCCGAGCACCAGCATCGCGCTGATCGCGACTTCGGGGACGAACTCGCCCGCCTTCACGACCCGGCCGATCACCAGGGAGGCGAGGATGATCAGGCCCAGGCTCCACCAGGTCAGCCCCACCAGGGCACTGAAACCGATCGCGAGCAGGACTCCGGCGACCACCGAGTTGACGCGCCGGACACTCGTGGTGAGCGTGGTGTACAGCGTCACCTGCACCACGAGCAGGGCGGTGAGGGGAGCGGTGAGGGGAGCGGGCTCGCTGCTCAGTTGGAGCGCGACGACGTACGAGACGACGGCGGCGGCCGTGGACCGGATCGCCTGGGCGACGGCGGGCTCCCGATGCCGGCGCACGAAATGGCGCAGAGCCCGCGATCGTTCACCCACGCCGCCTCCCGAAAGCATGCGGCTCAAGTCAGCGCCGTCGCGGCGACGCGCAGGTCCGCGAGCAGGCCCTGATAGGCAGACTCCCGGTCGGGAGCGCGCAGGACGGCGGAGGGATGCACGGTCGCGAGCAGTTGCGCGTGTCCCGGCTCGGTCGCGGCCGTGGTCCCGCCCAGGGCGTCCGGCGCGGGCATGGGCAGCAGTACGCCGCGCTGCTCGTTCACCCGGAAGGAGCTTCCCAGGAGCGCCTTTCCGGCCGTGCCGCCGAGGGCGACGACCAGATCGGGGTCGATGACCCGGAGTTCCGCGGCGAGCCAGGGCCGGCAGGCTTTCATCTCGCGCAGGCTCGGCGTCTTGTGGATGCGGCGTTTGCCGCGTTCGGCGACCGTGTGCTTGAAATGCTTGACGGCGTTGGTGAAGTACACGGGCTCGTCATCGATGCCCGCCTCGCTCAGCGCCTTGTGCAGGAGCGCTCCGGCAGGCCCGACGAAGGGTTCGCCCCGGCGGTCCTCCTGGTCTCCGGGCTGCTCCCCGACGAGAACGAGGCGGGCCCCGGCCGGGCCCGCTCCGAAGACCGTCTGTGTCGCGTCCGCGAACAGCGGGCAGCCGCGGCACGAAGCGGCGGCTCGCCGGAGGTTCTCCATTCCACCTCCGCGGGGCACGAAGGGTTCGGCGTCGTACTCCGTGGGCGCGGAGGCCGGGCGATCACCGTTGGTGTCCGCGCGTGCGTCCATCGATACCACCCTCTCCTCCGTGCCCTTCGTGAGCGCGCCGCCGTTCCGGCCGGTGCCCGGGCATTCCCGCGGAGGTTCCTTCCCGCCCGGCATCGACCGTGGACGCACGGCGCTCCCTCCGCCTGCCCGCCGGGTGGGGAAGTAATCGCGGTGGCCGCCCGTTCTCCCTGGCCGCGGGCACCGGGCGGCACCGGGCGGACTTCTCGCAGGAGCGGGTGGCCTCGGTGGTCACCGCGCCGATGGAGGAGGCGGCTCGATGCGCATGCCTCCAGGCCGGCACCCGGCCGGCCGGATGACCCGGCTGTTATCGTCCGGCGTATGCCCGAGCTCATCACACCCACCCCCCGGCTCCAGGCCTCCTGGCTCGCCTCCCGCGAGGAATGGGGTTCCGACGCCCACATGGACGGAGCCGGCCTCGGCTCCCACGACGACGTGGACAGCCCGGAGGGGTTCGCTGCCTGGGTGGAGCGGCTGCGCGGGTACGCGGACCGTACGCGGCCGGTGGAGCAGGGGCGGGTCCACGCGACGTACTGGTGGATCGCCGAGGGTGACACGTATCTGGGCGCGATCGACCTGCGGCACTACCTGAACGCGTTCCTGCTCGACGCGGGCGGCCACATCGGCTACAGCGTCCGGCCCTCGGCGCGCCGGCGCGGGCTGGCCACCTGGGCCCTGACCGCGGTTCTGCACGAGGCACGGGTCATGGGAATGGACAGGGTCCTCCTGACCTGCGCCCCGGACAACAAGGCATCGGTACGCACGATCGAACGCGGCGGCGGCGTACTGGAGGATGTCCGCGAGACCCTGATCGGTCCCAAGCGGCGTTACTGGATCGACCTCTAGCCGGGCGCGGGGCTCCACCCGGAGGGGTCGCCTCGTCCCGGTCAGGCCGTTGTCCGGGACGAGGCGGGACTCAGCCTCAGGCGTTGACGCAGATGTTGCCGGCGGCCGGGTTCCCGGCCCCGCCCAGGTTCGCGCTGTTTCCGCAGGCGTTGATCGGAATGTGGATCGGGACCTGGAGCAGGTTGCCCGACAGGACACCCGGGGAGCTGGCCGCGGCCCCCGTGGCGCCGGAGTCGGCCGACGCCGCGGAAGCTCCGCTCATGACCGCCAGGGCGACCGCCACGGCAAGACCCGCACTCTTCCAAACACGCGACACGTGACATCTCCTCGCATTACGGCAGCGGCAGTGAATCACCGCGCGGCCCCGGGAGGGGCCGCCACCCCTTTCATTCGGCAGCTGAGGCCGGGAGGGTTCGGGTCGGACGAGCGGGTTCCCCCGAAGGCGTGCCGCTGACTCCTCTATTCGGAGGTATCCGTGTGCGGTTGCGGTGAGGGGCGCCCGCGCGGGGTGCGGTTCAACGCCGGCTCGGTGCGCGGTGCGGGAACTCCAGTCGCTGTTGCGCCAGTTTCAAGTCGGCGGATCGAGGGACGGCGGCGCGCGCGGGAGGCGGATGAGTTCTGGGCCGGCCTCGAGGGCGGCGGCCTGGTCCTTGAGCCGGCTCCAGCAGTACAGGGCGCCGGCTTCTGCGGTCTGGACCTCCGGGACGTCCGGTGGCTGCTGTGCCAGACCGGTGAGGCCCGCGCCGGTCCACAACCGGGTCGCGAGCCGGAAGTCGCCCGCCATCCGTGCGAGGTCGGCGCGGATCTCCACCCAGTGGCTCGCCTCCGGTGAGGTGTACCCGTAGGGCTGCAGGGCGTGCTGCTCCCACGCCTGCGCGAGCGTGGCCGCCTCCAGGTGCCGGCCGGAGGTGGCCAGCGCGTGGATGCGCGGACGCGGGTCCTGTGCCGCGGCGGCCGGGCGTACGGCGCGGGCCGGGGACGGCGAGGGGAACGGGAACGGGAACGGGGACGGGGACGCGCGACAGGCTGCCGTACTCCCGCAGCAACGGCCACGCGGCACTGTCCGCGGCGAGATCGAGCAGCACGGTGGTCAGTCCGGCCGGGCACGAACGAACCGTACTCAATCCGCGCGGCCCGGGAGCAGCCGTCTCCCCTACCGTCGCCCGGCGTTCGGCTCCGGCCTGCGGGACCGCGACGCTTCCCACCGGTAGGGGCGTCGCGGACGGGGGCGCACGTCGCGCTTCCCTCTCCTTGGCGGGGCCTCCCGGAAGTCGTCCGGGACGTCTGAGAGACCATCAGTCGCGCCGCTGTCGGGCCTCCTTCCGCCCCGGCTGCCGAAAATCGCGTGCCCCCGGCCGACCGCGCTCATAGACTCGCCGAGCGCGCTGCCGACAGAGCACCGCGCACCTGACGCCGAGTGAAGAGAAGGGGAACCGGGCCATGCGCATCCACCGCACCGACGCCTTCGTTCCCCCGTCCCGGTACGACGTGATCCCCGTGTCTCACCGCGTGCGGTGCCGGCTGCGCGGCCGTCACCGTAGGCCCGTGACGCACCTTGTGACGCACCTTGAGGTTTCGTCCCTTCCGTAGGTTTCGTCCCTTCCGCTCCCGTACGCCGCCTGCCCGGGCCTTCTGCCGCTCAGGGCGGAGCGGGGCGGGCGGGCGGGCCTGCCGTCCCGGGAATCGCGCTGCCCTCCTCCTCAGCACTCGAAAGGCCTCGGGCCATGCGCGCCAACGAGCGACCGCTCGCCACCACGTCCCCCACCGCCGTCCGCAATCTGGGCATCCTCGCCCATGTCGACGCGGGCAAGACCACGATCACCGAACGCGTCCTGTTCGCGACCGGTGCCATCCACCGGCGGGGCGAGGTCCACGACGGAACGACCGTCACCGACTTCGACACCCAGGAACGCGACCGCGGCATCACCATCTTCGCCGCGGCCGTGAGCTGCTCGTGGGGCGGACATCGCGTCAACCTGATCGACACCCCCGGCCACGTCGACTTCTCCGACGAGGTCGAGCGGTCCCTGCGGGTGCTCGACGGGGCGGTCGCGGTGTTCGATGCCGTGGCCGGGGTCGAGCCGCAGAGCGAGTCGGTGTGGCGGCAGGCCGACCGGCACGGGGTCCCGCGGATCGCCTTCGTCAACAAGCTGGACCGTGCGGGCGCCGATCTCGACACGGCCGTCGCGTCGATCCGGGAGCGGCTGGGCGCCGTCCCCCTCGTGGTCCAGCTGCCCGTCGGAAGGGAGGACGGCTTCACCGGCGTCGTCGACCTGCTGGGGATGCGTTCGCTGCTGTGGCACGCCGGCTCCGACACGTACGAGACGGGGCCGGTCCCGGAGCCGCTGCGGGACGAGGCGGACCGGCGCCGCCGGCTCCTGGAGGAGACGGTGGCCGAGCTCCATCCGGACGCACTGGAGGAGTTCTGCGCGACGTCGGCGCTGAGTGGGCGGACCCTGGTCCGCGCCCTGCGGGAGCTGACCCTGCGCGGGGACGGCCTGGTGGTGCTGTGCGGTTCGGCGTATCGCAACCGCGGGATCGAACCGCTGCTGGACGCGGTCCTGGCGTACCTGCCGTCGCCCGCCGACATGCCGCCGGTACGCGGGGTGGCCGGCGGCGCGGAGCAGGAGCGCGCGCCCGACCCGGCGGAGCCGTTCGCGGCCCTCGCCTTCAAGGTGACGGCGACGGCGACGGGGCGCCTCACCTACCTGCGGGTCTACGCGGGCACCCTGCGCAAGGGGGCGACCGTACTGGACGCCGGCACGGGCCGTACGGAGCGGGTCGGCCGGATCCTGCGGGTGCAGGCCGACCGGCACGAGGAACGGGAGGAGGCGGTCGCCGGTGACATCGTCGCCGTGATCGGGCTGAAGGCCGCCCGGGCGGGCACGACCCTGTGCGCGCCGGGTGCGCCGCTGGTGCTCGAACCGCCGTCGGTGGCCGAACCGGTGGTGTCGGTGGCGGTCGAGGCCCGCCGCGGCACCGACACGGGCCGGCTCGCGTCGGCGCTGGCGCGGCTGGCCGAGGAGGACCCCTCGCTGACGGTGCGGTCCGACGCGGAAACCGGCCAGACGGTGCTGTCGGGGATGGGCGAACTCCACCTTGAGGTGGCGGTGGAGAAGATCCGCCGTGCCCAGGGGCTGGAGGTCGTGGTCGGCCGGCCGCAGGTCTCCTACCGGGAGACCGTCGTACGCGGTGTGAACGGCCTGGTCTACCGCCATGTCAAACAGGACGGTGGCGCGGGGCAGTTCGCGCACGTCGTCCTCGACGTCGAGCCACTGGCGGAGGGGGGCTTCGAGTTCCGGTCGACGGTGGTCGGCGGCCGGGTGCCCCAGGAGTACGCACGCGCCGTGGAGGCTGGCTGCCGCGACGCTCTCACCGAGGGCCCGCTCGGCGGCTTCCCGGTGACCGGGCTGCGGGTCACGCTCACCGACGGGGCGACCCACTCCAAGGACTCCTCGGAGCTTGCGTTCCGGGCGGCGGGCCGGTTCGCGCTGCGCGAGGCGCTGCGCGCAAGCACCGTGGAGCTTCTGGAGCCGGTCGTGGAGGTCACGGTGACCGTCCCCGAAGACGGTGTCGGAGCGGTTCTCGGTGATCTCGCGGCTCGCCGCGGCCGGGTCTCGGGCTCGACGGCCCAGGCCGGGACCACGGTGGTCACGGCAGCCGTGCCGCTGGCCGAGCTCTTCGGCTACGCGTCCCGGCTGCGCGGCCGGACCCAGGGCCGGGGCACCTTCACGACCCGGCCGACGGGGCTCGCACCGGTACCGCCGTCGGTGGCGGCCGCACTGCTGACGCGCTAGCCGCGGGGCCGCGGCCCCGCGGCCCGTTCCGGCCCTGTTCCGGCCCCGCTCCGCCCCGGTCCGCCGGGGCGGAGCGGTCACCCGGACGGTTCGGGGACACAGCCGACCCCGCTCGCAGGCATGAAGTCGGGAATCGAGGTGAGACGCCACGCATGAGGATGCGTGGACTGGTCGTCGTGATCACCGGCGCGTCGAGCGGGATCGGCCGTGCCACCGCACTGGCGTGCGCGCGGCGCGGAGCGAGGGTCGTCCTGGCCGCGCGCAGCGAGGAGTCGCTGCGCGCCGTGGCCGCCCAGTGCAGCGCCGCCCACCGCGAGGCCGAGGGCTTCGCCGTGCCCACCGACGTGACCGATGTCGCGGCCGTGCACGCACTCGCCGCGGCGGCGACGTCGCGGTACGGCCGGATCGACGTCTGGGTGAACTCGGCAGCCGTGGGCATCCTGGGACGCTTCGACCAGATGCCCCCCGCCGAGCTGCGCCGTCTGCTCGACGTCAACCTGCTGGGAGCCGTGCACGGGGCCCGCGCCGCCATCCCGGTCATGCACCGTCAGGGGCATGGCCTGCTCATCGACATCGCCTCCATGCTGGGCGGCGCCGTCCAGGCTCCGTACATGTCGGGCTACGCGATGTCCAAGGCGGCCCTGACCACCTTCGACCACGTGCTGCGCCAGGAACTGTCTCTGATCGGCGCGCACGGCATCACGGTGTGCAGCATGCTGCCGGGCGCGGTCGACACGCCCTTCTTCCACAACGCGGCCAACCACACCGGCCGCCGCCTGCGCTCCATGCCGCCGGTCGCCACTCCGGAGCGGGTCGCACGAGCCGTCGTCGGCGCGGTACGCCGCCCGAGGCGGCGCGTACTGGTCGGCCCGTACACCCGCTTGCTGGCGCTCGCCTACGCGCTCGCCCCCCGGCTCGTCCGAAGCGCCGTCACCTGGCGCACCGAGCACGCCTACTTCGGCGCCCCGGGCACCGCGCCGCAGACCACCGGAACGCTGTACACGCCGTCCGCGCGCAATGCGGCGGTGCGGGGCGGACGCGGAAGCGGCTGGCGCACGGCTCTGCGCCGTGGCGCGGCCGCGGCCGCCGCGGGGGGCGCCACGGCCCTCGTCGTACGGGCGACCGCGCGTTCCCCCGGGCTGCCGCAGGGCAGGGGCCGCCGCTAGCCGCCCCCCGGTACAGACCCATCGAGGACAGGACCGCTGACAGGGAGATTCTCATGGCAGAACGCCACCGGCTCATCCGCCGCCCCCCGGCTGACGTGTGGGCGGTGCTGTGCGACGGCCAACGGTACGCCGACTGGGTGGTCGGGACCCATGCCTCGTGGGAGGACGACGGGGGCTGGCCACGCGAGGGGTCCGCGTTGAAGTACCAGCTGAAGTTCGGGCCGTGGACCTATACCGGCCGTACCATCGCCCGCATCCTGGAGCCCGGCCGGCGTCTGGAGCTGGAGGCCATGAGCGGAAAGGCCGGCAGCGCCCGGATCGCCATCGAGGTGAAGCCCTGGGGTGAGGACACCCTCGTCATCGTCGACGAACACCCCTTGCGGGGACCGGCGGCCGCGTTGCACACCGCCGCGCTCGACGCCCTCCTCCAGCTGCGCCACCGCAACATGCTGTCGCGTCTCGCCCGCCTGGTCGAGTCCGGGAAGGACAGCTCTCGTGACGGCGCCTGACGCCGTCGTGGTCGGCGCCGGGCCGAACGGTCTGGTGGCGGCCAACATCCTGTGCGACGCGGGCTGGCACGTCGTCGTCCTGGAAGCCCGGGACGAACCGGGAGGAGCCGTACGCAGCGACCGGGGCCTCGACCCCGACTTCGTCCACGACCTGTTCAGCGCGTTCTACCCGCTGGCCGCGGCCTCGCCGGTCATCCGGAAGCTCCGGCTGGAGGACGAGGGGCTGCGGTGGAGCCGCGCCCCGGCCGTCGTCGCCCACCCGCTGCCCGACGGACGGTGCGCGGTCCTCGCCGGCGATCCCCGGGACACGGCCGCTTCGGTCGAGCGCTTCGCCCGGGGCGACGGCGCGGCGTGGGAGCGCCTCTACCGCCTCTGGCGGCGGATCGGCGACGACCTGACCGGGTGTCTGTTCACGCCGTTCCCGCCGGTCCGGGCGGGGCTGCGGCTCGCGGCCCGGCTGCGGGCCGCCGAAGGGCTGCGCCTCGCGCGGACGATGCTGCTGCCCGCGCGCCGCTTCGGCGAGGAGCAGTTCGCCGGCGAAGGCGCCCGGCTCCTCATCGCGGGCAATGCGCTCCACGCGGACCTCGGTCCCGAATCCGCCCTCGGCGGCGGCTTCGGATGGCTCATGTGCATGCTCGGGCAGGAGCACGGCTTCCCCGTGCCCGTCGGCGGTGCGGGACAGCTCTCCGCGGCGCTCGTCCGGCGGCTGGAGGCCCGCGGCGGCGTCCTGTACTGCGGCCGGGCGGCGACCCGGGTGGTGGTCCGGGGCGGCCGTGCGGTAGCGGTGCGGACCCAGGACGGGGCCGAGATACCCGTACGCCGGGCCGTACTGGCCGACGTACCGGCTCCGCTCCTGTACGAGCGTCTCGTCGGCGAGGAGCACCTGCCGCCCTTGGTGCGGGCGGACCTGCGGCGCTTCCAGTGGGACTTGGCGACCGTCAAGATCGATTGGGCCCTCTCGCGCCCGATCCCGTGGAACGCCGAGGGCGCGCACGGTGCCGGAACCCTTCACCTGGCGGACGGGATGGACGATCTGACCCGGTTCGCGGGGCAGCTGGCCATGAGCAAGGTGCCCGATGTGCCCTTCGTCATCCTCGGCCAGATGACGACGGCCGACCCGAGCCGTTCGCCGTCCGGTACGGAGTCCGCCTGGTCCTACACGCACGTCCCCCAGAGGATCCTCGGCGACGCCGGCGAGGACGGCATCACCGGGCTGTGGGACGAGCGGGAGAAGGACGCGATCGCCGCCCGGGTGGAGACCCGGATCGAGCGGCTCGCCCCCGGTTTCCGCAGCGCGATCCGGGCGCGGCGCGTACTGGCCCCGCCCGATCTGGAACGGCTCAACCCCGCCCTCACCGGCGGAGCGGTCAACCAGGGCACCACCAGCCTGCACCAGCAGTTGCTGTTCCGCCCGCTTCCCGGCACCGGCCGGCCGCAGACGCCCGTACGCGGCCTCTACCTGGCCTCCGCCACGGCGCACCCGGGAGGCGGGGTCCACGGGGCGCCGGGCGCCAACGCCGCGCGTACGGCCCTGCGCTCGCTCCGCCCGCCGCGCCGCCGCCCGTGAGACCGGCCACCGGGGATCCGGCGCTCGGGCGGCCCGCGCGCCGGCCGGGCGATGAGGATGCCGGTGTCGCCTGCGCGCACGGTCCGGCCGGGCGTGGAGCCATGAGACCGAGGACCCGCTTCGTCGGGTCCCACAGGAGTCTCGGACAGGGCCACGAGGAGCGGAGACAGCCATGACCGGCCTGCACTGCCTGGTCACCGGAGCCACCGGCTACATCGGCGGCCGGCTGGTGCCCGAGCTGCTCGCCGCGGGGCACCGCGTCCGCTGCCTGGCCCGCTCGCCCGAGAAGCTGCGCGACCACCTCTGGGCCGGGCGCGCCGACGTCGTACGCGGCGACGCCACCGACGCGCGGTCGGTGGCGGAGGCCCTGCGCGGCATCGACGTCGCCTACTACCTCGTCCATGCCCTCGGCGCCGGCTCCGGCTTCGAGGAACGCGATCGCACCGCCGCCCGCATCTTCGCCGAACAGGCCCACGCCGCCGGAGTCCGCCGCATCGTCTACCTCGGCGGCCTCACCCCCGCCGGCATCCCCGTCCGGGACCTCTCCCCGCACCTGCGCTCCCGCGCCGAGGTCGGCGAGATCCTCCTCGCGGGCGCCGTGCCGGCCACCGTCCTGCGCGCCGCCGTCATCATCGGTTCCGGCTCCGCCTCCTTCGAGATGCTGCGCTATCTCACCGAACGGCTGCCCGTCATGATCACGCCCAGCTGGGTCGGGACCCGCTGCCAGCCCATCGCCGTCCGGGACGTGCTGCGCTACCTGGTCGCAAGCGCGACCATGCCTCCCGAGGTCGACCGGGCCTTCGACATCGGCGGGCCGGACGTGCTCACGTACGAGGAGATGATGCGCCGGTACGCCGTCGTGGCGCAGCTGCCGCACCGGCTCATCCTGCGCGTCCCGATGCTCACCCCCCGGCTGTCGAGTCTCTGGATCGGCCTGGTCACCCCCGTACCCCGGTCCCTGGCCCGGCCGCTCGCGGAATCCCTGCGGCACGAGGTGGTCTGCGCGGAGCACGACATCGCACGGTACGCGGCCGATCCGCCCGGTGCTCCTCTCGGCTTCGACCAGGCACTCACCCTCGCCCTCCAGCGGGTGCGGGAGGCGAAGGTGACCACGCGCTGGTCCTCGGCCTCCCTGCCGGGCGCGCCCAGCGACCCGCTGCCCACCGACCCCGACTGGGCGGGCGGCAGCCTGTACACCGACCGGCGCGCGCTGACCGTCGATGCCTCGCCCGCGGCGCTGTGGCAGGTGGTGGAGGGCATCGGCGGGGATAGCGGGTGGTACTCCTTCCCGCTGGCCTGGGCCGTGCGCGGCTGGCTCGACCGGCTGGTCGGCGGTGCCGGCATCCGCCGCGGCCGCCGGGACGCGGCGCGGCTGCGGGTGGGGGATGCACTGGACTTCTGGCGGGTGGAGGAGATCCAGCCGGGCCGCCTGCTGCGCCTGCGCGCCGAAATGCGGCTGCCGGGCCTGGCCTGGCTGGAGATGTACACGGACCCGGAGCCGGACCCGGAGCGCGGCCGGGACCGGAGCCCGGGCAAAGACCCCGACCCCGGTGCGGACCGGGGTCCCGGCGGCGGCCGGGAGCACGGCCAGGAGCGGGCTCCCGCCCCGGCCACCGGCACGGTCGCGGAGCCGCGCCCCCGCGCGCGCTACCGGCAGCGGGCGCTGTTCCACCCCCACGGCCTGCTCGGGCATCTGTACTGGTGGAGCGTGTCACCCTTCCACGCCGTGGTCTTCGGCGGTATGGCCCGCAACATCGCCCGCGCCGCCGAACGCCTGGACCAGGAGGCCGGCGCGCGCTCCACGGCCCCGTACCCCGCGGACCCGACCGCCGCGGAGCGGCGGCCATGAACGTCGCGGTGGCCCTGTACACCGCTCGCCGCACTCGCCGCCCCGCGCGCGGGAGCCGTGGCGGGTGCCGGTGGCGGGTGCTAGGCGGTCGTGGTCAGGATGCCGTTTCCCGGTCCGGTGGCATCGGCCCGCGGGGGTTCGTCCCGCTGTGGGGCGCCCGTTTCGACGGTTCCTTCCTTTCGTGGTGTGCTCGGGCTGCCGGCGACGACCAGGGCGAGGAGGACGGCGGCGGCTTCGCTCTGCAGGATCCGGGCGGCCTGCTTGAGGCGGTGCGGGTCCGGGGCCGGGATGGACAGGGCCAGGCATTCGGCGTTCGGGCCCGCGGTGATCGGGACCGCCGCGCAGACCGTGCCCAGCGCGTACTCCTGCAAGTCCAGCAGGGGGGCGTTGGGCCGGCGTTCGTCGAGTTGGTGGAAGAGGGCCTGCTGACTGGTGATGGTGTGGGAGGTGAGGCGGGCGGTCCGGTGGCGGGACAAGTGGTCCCTGCGGCCGTCGTAGTCGAGCTGGGTCAGGAGCGCCTTGCCGACGGCCGAGGCGTGGGCCGCGGCTCGGAAGTCCACCCACTCCTCCACCAGCGGTGTCGCCGGGCCGTCCGCGTACTGGGTGATGGAAACCTCTCCGTCGGTGTACCGGGCGACGTAGACGGCGGCGCCGACGGCGTCCCTCACCCAGGCGAGGGCTTCGTGAAGCTGCCCGCGCCCGTGCTCGTTCACCGCTTCGGTCAGCAGCAGGGCCGTGCCGGCGACGTAGGCGTCCGGCCCGATCGCGGTGGCCAGGTCGGCCCGGATCAGCTGCTCCATCACCCGGGCCAGCACCAGCTGCGGCAGCTTCGTCTCACGGGCGATCTGCGTCAGGCTCACGCCGCCCGAGTGGCGGTTGATGATCTCCAGTACGCGCAAGGCCTGGTGTACGGGTTCCAGGGCGGCCGGGGCCGGCTGCCCCTCGGGCGACCTGCGGGCCGCGTGGGTCAGGTGAGGCGGCTTGAGTGCTTTGAGCGCCCATGGGTTGGCCTCCTCCGTGAGGTGCAGTGGGTTGAGCCGTGCGTGCTGGGCGACGGCGACCGCGACCTGCGGGCCCGGGCAGAAGACCTCTCCCACATCCGGGTCTGCCGTCGAGAGCCGCGCGGTGACGGCACGGTGCAGCGGCGCGGGAAGCCGGTAGTCGGTGCGCCCGGACCGGCCGGGGCCGCCCGCGAGGGTGGTGAGGTCCTGGGTGGTGAGGGGTGGGGTCGTCCAGATGACGGAGGCGCCGAGGGCTTCTTCGAGGTCCTCCGGAATCTCCGGCAGGGCCGGCAGGCCGTCATCCGGGGGCAGCAGCCGGGCCTGGCGATTCCAGTGCCGGGCGGTGGAGATCTCCGCGCGGGCGAGATGGTGGAGGTAGAGGCAGCGGGCGGCGGTCCGCGAGTCGGCTCCGGCCGCGTACTGGAACCAGAACTGTGCGCTCTCCATCTTCCCGGCGAGGTGCAGGAGACTGGCGAACAGCAACGCCGATCGCATGCTGTGGGGCCACGAACCCGCGCCCAGGGCCAGCCGGGCGAAGGCCCTGCTCTCCACCAGGCACCGGGCCGTGTCGTCCAGGCTCCTGGCCGCCCGTACGTGGCACGCGGCGTCCAGCACCAGGTGATCGGAGGCTGCCGGCACTCTCTGGCCCGGCACCGGCAACGCGGTCCTGGAGGTCGTGGTCGTCGTCGAGCGGGCGCGGTCGGCCACCACGCGGCGGGCGATCCGGCGGCGGGCCGCGTACTCGTCGTATCCGGCGTACTCCTCCGCCAGCACCGTCGCGTCCTCCAGCGCCGCGTCCAGCTCGCACAGCGGCATGTCGCCCTCGCGTGTCATGTCGCTCACTGGTCCTTCTCCTCTCCGGGGGTCCAGTCCACCCCGAGCTTGCGGGACAGGGTGCGGCGTGCGCCGCGGATGTGCGAGCGGACCGTCGCGGGGGCGATCCCCATCATCCGGGCGACCGTTTCGTAGTCGTTGCCCAGCAGGAAGGCCAGCAGCACCACGTCGTAGTGCCGCTCGGACAGCTCCGCGATCGCCGCGTACAGGCCGAGCTTCGACTCCAGCAGCTCCAGCCGTTCCCGCGAGGACCGGCGCAGCGCCGCGAACCATGCCGTCTCCACCATGGCCACCGACCGGTCCAGCACCGCCAGCCTCCGCTCTACGTGCTCGCGCAGGGCGGCCCAGGCGAAGGCGTGCAGGCTCTCTTCCCGGAGGACGTGGGGCCAGACCGTCAGCAGGAAGGTGAAGACGTCGTCGACGACCTCCTCGGCGTCTTTGGGCGTGCCCAGTTGTAAGTGGGCGTAGCGCAAGTAGGCGCGGTGGTGCTGGGAGTGGAAGGCGGTGAAGTCCACGGGCAGGACACCCGCCAGCTCGCTGGAGACCGCTTGGTCCCCCGACGGGTCGAACTCTCCCTCGCTCATGCGCTCCCCCACTGCTGCTCGGCTCCGCCCGCGGGGGCGGCGGCGGGCACGTCACGCGGGCGGGCCGGGCGGGTGGCCTCCTTGAGCGCGTCAACGGCGCAGCCGCGGATCGCGGTGGTGGCGGCTATCAGCGCGAGGGCGACATTCTCGGCAACATTCACGTCGGCGAAAGACCTTCCAACTGGTGTGTGCGTACAGCGCGTGCCTGCCCCAGGTCCGGCAGCCGTGGAGCGCCGAGCGCTCCTCAGCACCACCCCATCGAAAAAAGCGCCCCAACGTGCACGCCCGTCCCCGAAAATCTTCCGGAAGAGGCGCACTCACGTTTCCGCGCGCCCCCCTCATACCCACACACACCAGGTTGGAAAGGACGGAAGCGGTCTACCTCAAGACCGCGAACGCGGCGCGGTGGTGCGCACCGTCCGGAGAGCGCCAGCCGGCGGCCACGTGCCCCCGCGTCCCGGCCGGGCGGGACGCGCCGCCGCCTTGCGGGTCCGGCCGCAGGACGCGTGTCACCGTGAGGGTCTGCGGGCCCTCCGGCGCCGCGGTGTCCACGACGAGGTCGGTGCCGTCCGGCCCGTTGCCGACAGCCTCGGATCCGGTGAAGGGCGCGAGGCCGGGCCCGGCGAAGTGAGCGGTCACCGAGGGGTCGGGGGTGTCGGTCGCACTCTGGTCCTGCGGCTCGGCGCGGCCCTGGACCAGAGCGAGCAACTGGGCGACGAGAATCGGGTCGTGGGCCCCGTCGTACACCCAGCGGCGACCGAGCACGCCGTGCTCGCTCGTGCCGACCAGGGCGTGCTCCGCCGCGTCGAGCGGGGCCGCGCGGTAGGTGAGCGGTACGTGGTAGACGACCGGTTGTCCGCCCGCCGCGTCCACGATCACCATGAACTCGATTCCCACCTCCCCCTCCGGGTCGTCGAGCCGGAAACCGCCGGCCCTGCTCAATTCCGGTGCGCGTCCGGCGCCGAGGTACCACGGCTGCGTGGGGAGCCACGAGGCGAGGAGTTCCAGCTTGCCGGGGGTCATTGTGGTCGCGTGGATGACTGCCATGCCTGGTGAACCTACGGGGCCGGCCATCGATTCCCGTGCGCCCGACCCGCGTTGCCCCGCCCCCGGTGAACAGTCGCGGTCAGGTCAGCGCCGCCGCCACGAGCCGGGCGGTTTCCGCGACCAGCGGGTCGTCCGCCGCCGCGTCGGGGACGTACTTGGTCGTCAGGACGGCCAGCACGATCGGCGGGCGGTGGGGTGGCCAGGCGATGCCCACGTTGTTATTGGTTCCGTACGACCCGCCGCCGGTCTTGTCCGCGACGCTCCAGTCCGCCGGAAGGCCCTTGCGGAGCCTCTCGTCGCTGGTGGTGTTGGCCAGCAGCCACCCCGTCAGCCGGTCCCGGTCCCCCGGTTCCAGTACGTCTCCGAGGACGAGCCGGGCGTAGGTCTGGCCGATGGCGCGGGGGTTCGTGGTGTCGGTCTCCCGTTCCGGTTCCGCGGAGTTCAGCTTGGGCTCCCACC
The DNA here is from genome assembly GCF_040611115.1 of Streptomyces sp. NPDC003038. Lineage (NCBI taxonomy): Bacteria > Bacillati > Actinomycetota > Actinomycetes > Kitasatosporales > Streptomycetaceae > Streptomyces > Streptomyces sp. NPDC003038. The sequence goes on along the minus strand of NZ_JBEXNN010000024.1, from coordinate 44,014 downwards.
GGTCGAGGCGGGTGGCGCCGTCCCCGATCGAGCGGCAGAACGCGGTGATGGACGTCGGGCCTCCCAACTCCCGCAGCAGCAGGTTCGCCGCGGCGTTGTCACTGTAGGAGATGGCGGCCGAGCACAGTTCCGCGACGGTCATCCCGTGTGCGAGGTTCTCGGGCAGGCCGGCCATCGGGGCGTAGCCCGAGCGCTTGACGGTCTTTTCGCTGTACCGGATGCGCCGGGCGAGGAACTCGCCGTCGTGGTCGAGGTCGCGCAGGACCGCTGCCGCCGCGAGCGTCTTGAACACGGAGCACATCGGAAAGCGCTCGTCCGCCCGGTGGAGCAGCGTGCGGCCGGTCGCCGTGTCGAGGGCGAACACCCCGACGCGGGCGGCGTGTTCCCTTTCGAGGGCCGCCAGCCGACCGGCGATGTCGCCCGCGCCCGGCGCTGAGCCCACTGCGCCCGCTGACGCCGCTGACGCGGCCCCCGGTGCGGCAGCGGTCACAGCCGCTGCGGCGCCGATGGCCAGGACGGCGCGGCGGGTGTGGCGTACTCCTGCGGTCTTCAAGATCTCTCTCCTCGTCGTCGGGGTGTACGCGGCCGAAGACGCACGACACGGTCCGGTCGGTTCACTCGAACGGTGCTGGCCTAGGACGTTTACGACACACCGAGGCCTACGGCGGCCGGGTGCGTCCGCCGGCCTCGCGCTCATAAGCGGCGGCGAGTTCGGCGACGAGGTCGTCCCGGCCGGCGGCGACCGCCGCATTGATCTTCGCCACGTAGGCATCGTGGAGCGGGTCCCCCTGCGGCGCAGACGTCCGCGACGTGGTCGCCGAGGAGGGCGGGTGCGGGACAGCATGCACAAGATCACTCCGTACGAGGGCTCGGTCTCAGGCTCGGTCTCACGCCCAGGCCCAGGCCCAGGCCCAGGCTCAGGCTCAGGCTCAGGCTCAGGCTCAGGCTCAGGTCAGGACGATGTCGACGCCGGCATCGCGCAGGGCCGACAACGTCTCCGGCCCACTGGGGTGCGTACCGCTGTCGTCGGCCGCGGTGTCGGTGACGAAGGTGTCCACGGCTCCCAGTCCGGCGACCTGGCTGAAGGCGCGCACCCCGAGTTTGGTGGCGTCGGCCACCGCGATCGTCCGTGAGGACTGGGCGATGCCCAACTGCTTCACCGCACCGTCGTCCAGGGAGAATTCCGACCATCCGTGCTGGGCCTGGACGCCTCCGATCGACATGACGTACACGTCGAACGCCATGGCCTCCAGCGTCCGCGCGGTCAGCGGTCCGACCAGGGACCCCTCGCCGGAGCGGGTTTGACCGCCGACCACCAGCAGCCGGATCCCGGGCCGGTCGGCCAGCCGCACGGCGCACTGCAAACTGAGGACCGCCACCGTCAACGGTGCACGGGCCACCAGATGCTCGGCCACGGCCAGCGTCGTGGTGCCCGCGTCGAGCAGCACGGTCGACCCTGGCTCCACCAACTCGGCGACGGCGCGGCCCAGGCGGTCCTTCGTGGCCGCCTGCCATCCCACGCGCACCGCGAACCCGGCTTCCTCCTCGCGCGATCGCGTGGCGACGGCGCCGCCCCGTACCCGTTTCACCACGCCTTGGCGCTCCAGCTCGTCAAGATCACGCCGCACCGTCATCTCCGACACACCGAGCCGCCGCGCCAGCTCGGCCACGGAAACGCGGCCGGGGCCCTGCACCAGCCGCAGCGTGAGATCGAGACGATTCGCTACTCCCATACCCGATTTCTAACACATCACTGTTCGAATGAACAGATTCATGTGAAGTAAGGGAGTCGTGAAGTCTCGCGCCGTCCCCCGGTCCCGGCCCCGGGGTGCGACCTTCGGGCCTGTCATGTCGACGTGACGGTGTCCTGGGCAGACGATGAGGGGAGGCGTCGGTCGGTCCGGCCCGGTGTGGGCCGGCTGCTCACACGCGGTGACTGTGCAGGAGGGCCAGGGATGGCGGATGCGGAGGCATTCCGAGCCGCGGCAGGGGCACCGGTCGGGCCGGTGGATCCCTCGGTTCAGGCCGGTGGCCTGCTCGATGTGCTGGGGGTGGCGGCGGTCGTCCTGGACGCCGAGGGCAGCATCCGGTTGTGGAGCCCCCAGGCCCAGCAGCTCTTCGGCTACACCTCCCGGGAGGCGCTGGGCCGCTACGCGGCCTCTCTGCTGGTCAGCGACGAGCACCGCGATGTGGTCCTGAGGCTGTTCTCCCAGGTGATGTCCGGCGGCGAGACCTGGGCGGGGGTGTTCCCGGTCCGGCACCGGGACGGCCGAACCGTGTCCGTGGAGTTCCGCAACATGCGACTGGAGGCCGAGAACGGTCGCCAGTTCGCCCTTGGCCTGGCGTCCGAGGAGGCCACGCTACGGCGCGTCGAGCGTGACCTCGCCCTGTCGATGCGCCTGGTGGACCAGTCACCGATCGGTCTCGCGGTCCTCGACACGGAGCTGCGCTACATCCTGGTCAATCCGGCTCTGGAGCGCATCAACGGCGTGCCCGCCGAGCAGCACCTCGGCCACAGGATCGGCGAAGTCCTGCCCTTCCTGGACAGCGCCGGCATCGAGGCGCGGATGCACGAGGTCCTGACCACCGGCGAGCCCGCCCTGGACACGTTCACGACCGGCCGCACGCACGCGAGCGCCGACCGAGACCATGCCTGGCTCGTCTCGCTGTACCGACTGGAGGACCAGGCCCACCACGTCATCGGGCTGGCCGTCTCCGTCGTGGACGTCACCGAGCAGCACCACGCGGCCCTCTCCGCCGCGCAGGCGCGCAGGCGCCTGTCCCTGATCGCGGACGCCTCGGTCCGGATCGGCACCACGCTCGATCTCTACGTCACCGCCCGGGAACTCGCCGACATCGCGGTCCCCGAAGTCGCCGACATCGCGGCCGTCGACGTCCTCGACACCGTCCTGGCCGGCCCCAGACCCGGTGAGAACACGGATGGCGGCGCGGTGCGCTTCCGTGCGCTTGCGGTCAAGGCGGCCTACCGCACACCTGCCGAGCAGGCCGCGGACCCCGTGGGCGAGGTCGCCATGTACGGACCGACGCGCCTGGTCACCCAGTGCGCCCGTTCAGCCGTACCCGTCCGCCTCTCCCACGTACGCCCCGAGGACCTCCCCCGGATCGCCCGCGACGACGAGGCCGCGCGCCTGCTCCTCGAAGCCGGCGTCCACTCGTACCTCGCCGTCCCCCTGATCGCGCGCGGCGAGGTCCTGGGCACCCTCGACCTCAAACGCGCCCGCAACCAGGCGCCCTTCAACCGTGACGACGTCCTGCTCGCCTCCGAACTCGCCGCGCGCGCCGCCGTCTGCATCGACAACGCGCGCTGGTACCAGAAGCAGCGCCAGTCGGCGGTGACCCTGCAGCGCCACCTTCTGCCGCAGCAGCCGGCCGCCACCGCCGGCATGGACATCGCCTACCGCTACCAGCCGGCCACCGGAGACGACGAGGCCGGAGGCGACTGGTTCGACGTCATCCCCCTGGACGGTGACCGCACCGTGCTCGTCGTCGGCGACGTGATGGGCAGCGGCATCAACGCCGCCGCCACCATGGGGCAGTTGCGCGCCACCGTCCGCGCCCTGGCCCGTCTCGACCTCGAACCGGCAACCGTCCTGACCCATCTCGACACGGCCACCGCCGACCTCGGCGATGCCATGGCCACCTGTGTGTACGCCCTCTACGATCCGCACACCCGCCACTGCCGGATCTCGCTGGCCGGTCACATGCCGCCCGTCCTCGTCCGCCCGGGCCATCACCCCCAGCTCCTGGACCTGCCCACCGGTACGCCGCTGGGCGTGGGCGGCCCGTTCACCACCACGACCTTCACCCTCGGCCTCGGCGACGACCTCGTCCTCTACACGGACGGCCTGATCGAAACCCGCGACCAGGACATCGACACGCGCCTGGAGACCCTCACCGACCTGCTGGCCGGACCGAGCCGCACGCTCGAGGACACCTGCGAGCTCCTGCTGGCCGCGCTGCGCCGCCCCGACACCCACGACGACGTAGCCCTTCTCATCGCCCGCGCCCATGCGCGGGACGAACCCTGAGGTCCCCGGGCCGCCGCCCGGCCCCTCCCGGCGGGCCACGGTCGTACGTGGTCCGCGGGAGGGTGCGTCGGGGGCCGACGACGTGGCCGGCCCGTCGACCCTCGCGTACGCCGAGGGTCCTCGGACCCGGGACCGCTGCGGGAGGCACCCCCGTGGCTGCCCGCCATGCGATCCTGCCGGCGTCGCCGCCCGGAATCCGGGCCGCCGCTCGGCGCGTGCGCGCTCTCGGCGGACGTTCCGGGCCGGCCGGACCACAGCATGTCCTCGACGTGAGCCCTGCGGCTATCCATTTTCGGCGGAGTGCGGACCCTTTTCCGGATAGCGGGGCGGCCGGGGCTTCGGCTTCACTGGTCTCGGCGGGCGTTGCGCATCGTCTGCGAGGGGGTCTCCCCGTAGGCCTCGCTGTAATGGCCGGTGAATCGGCCCAGGTGGGTGAAGCCCCAGCGCAGGGCGACATCGGTGACGGTCTGCGACGTACGGCCGTCGGCGGTCGCGAGGAGGTCACGGCGGGCGCGGTCGAGCCGCACACCGCGCAGATACGCCAAGGGCGTGGTGTTCAGGTGTGAGCGGAAGCCCTCTCTCAGGCTCCGTACGCTCACCCGGGCGGCCTGCGCCATATCGGCTACCGATATGGGTTCCCCGGCGTGTTCGGCGCAGAAGTCCGCGGCGCGGCGTACGGCGGCCGGCAGGGCCGCGGGGCCGTGGCCTGCCACCGCGTCGCTGAGTACGTGGGGTTGTGCGTCCAGCAGGCCGTTGACGACGAGCTGCTCGAAGTGCCGTACCGCCAGCGGTGAACAGGCGGCGAGGCCGGAGCCGGCGAACTCGGCGAAGTGCTTCACCACACCCAGCCACGCCTTCACCGGCTCCGCCCGGCCATCGAGGACGGGGGCGAAGTCCAGGGGCCTTCGCGGCACGTCGCCGAGCCGGACGGAAAGGGCCTCGTCGACCAACCGGCGCGGAATGACGAGGACCCGGTTCACACTGTCCTCGTTCCAGCGCATCGACAGCTGCTGCCCCGGTCCCACGATGCTGAGCGGGGAGGAGAGCGTCTTGCCGTTCACGGTGACGGCGCCGTCGCCCGCGAGCGGAACATGGATGTTGTAGAAATCCAGCGGCGCGCCGGGCATGACTTCGACCTCGGCGCCGTACCCCAACTCGTACAGGCCGAGCGCCCCTTCATGGGAGCAGCGGAACCGGCCGTTGAGCGCGTGGTCGGCCAGGACCGACAGCCGGTTAGGGGCGAACCGCGTGCTGATCAGGTGGTGCAGCTCTTCGACGTCGCTGCCCCGGAAGAGGAGGCCCCGGTCCCCCGTCGCCTCCTGCGGACCGACTGTGCTGGTGTCAGACATGTGCATGTACCTCACGCCGGGCTACGGCTTCTTCGGACCGAGCATGTCGAGAGCCGAGCCCATCTCCCGAGCATCCGGGTCCCGGTCTCGTCCTCGTCAGAACGCGTCGCGGGCCGTCTCGCGGTGGTCGGCAAGCCGTTCGTGCGGGGCCGCGAGTGTGGCGAGCGGATCGTCCCGTGGGACGGGCATCCGTACGGCGCGGCCGTGGCCATCTCCTCGCACGCCCTTGCTTATCCTACTGTGTTGACGCACCGCAAATCGGTTGCCGTGGTCGTCAGGACCCGGGCCGGGTCACGAACCGCGCGATGCGTTCCCCCCACGTGAGGATGTCGGCGCGCGTGCGCGAGACGTGCAACTCGGCGTCCGGCAGCGACTCGGCCAGCGTGGCAGCCGTCGACAGGGGGTGGCCCGGGTCATCCGGCCACGCCAGGATCAACGCGGGCCGGCGCAGCGCGGCGATCTCGGCGGGCGGGGGCAGGTCGGAGCGTGCCAGGCCGCGCAGGAGGGACGGGAGGACCCGCTCGGGGGGCGTCGGCGGGACCGGCGGGACATCGGCCACGACCGCGGGGGGCGGCTGCTTCCCCTTGGCGGCAAGCCAGGCGCCGGCTCCTTCTCGTTCGATGGTGTCAGCTGACGCCCTGTTGGTCCGCGCGTACGCTCCGCGCGTCGTCCACGCCGTGGGCGGGATGAGCAGGACCAGCCGGGAGAACCGGTCGGGCGCCCGGACGGCGGCGTGCAGGACGGTGCCGCATCCCATCGACGCACCCATCGCGTCGACGGGCGCGACGGCGCCCAGGTGATCGAGGAGGGCCAGCAGATCGTCGGCGAGTGAGCCGTACGTGTAGTCGGTGTCCACGGGCTCGCCGGTGGACCGGCCGTGCGCCCGGGCGTCGTAGCGGACCAGGCGCCGCCCCGCGTCCAGGACCGGCGCCCAGTCGAACAGGCCCATCCGGTCCTCGGCGGCCTGGCTGACGAACCCGCCGTGCGCGTACAGGGCGAGGGGCCCCGCACCGGCGTCGTCGTACACCAGCTCGGCCCGGCGATGGCGGAAGCGGCCTTCCACGACGGCGTGCGTGCCCAGGGTCCTCATGGCCGCGCGCTCCTCTCGGCACCCGTGCGCGGACCCCTTCAGGTCTTGTCCTGGGCCAGGATCCGGTCGGCGATGGAATGCGGGCAGGCCGCGGTGTGCCAGGTGACCGAGACCGAACCCTGTTCGACCCAGAGGGTCCGGACGCCTCCGTCCTCGGGTCTGGCTTTGCAGAAGGAGCAGATGACGGTCTCCGACCGGAAGAGATCAAACATGGCCGGTGTCCTTTTCTCCAGGAAGCGTTCGCACACCAGATAGTCCAGAACTATCAAATCCGGCACCATCCGGCTGCAGTACCCGCAAGTACACACCAGACCATGCCCTCTTCCCGCCGACCACGACACGGTCCGGCAGGTCCGGGCACGCGCGGCCCGGCGTCGGCGCGACGGCGCGACGGCTGGCGTGTCACCGCGACGACACACCGTACGCAGTGGCTACGTTGCGTACTCATGACTTCTCGGAGGGCTTTCCTCACCACCTCTGCCGCGGCCACCGTCGCCGCAGCGCTGCCCGCGGCACCGGCGGCCGCCGCCGATCCGGCCGGCCATCACCGGGCGGCTACACCGGTGCGTCCGGGCTTCGAGCGGCTCGCCGCGGACGGGTACCGCGCCCTGGCGGGCCAGCGGGTCGGTGTGTTGACGAACATGAGCGGCGTCACCCGCGACTGCAAGGGGATCGTCGACGTGATGCACGGCGACGAGCGGGTGAAGGTGACCGCCATCTTCACCGGCGAGCACGGCTACCGCGGCACCCCGCAGGCCGGTCTCTCCGAAGGCGACACCACCGACGCACCCACCGGTCTGCCCGTTTTCGACACGTACCTGCGCAGCGGCAAGGTGCTGGCGGAGGTGATCGAGCGGTCGGGGGTCGACACGGTCGTCTACGACTTCCAGGACTGCGGGGCCCGTTTCTACACCTGCACGTGGACCCTCTACGACGCCATGGTCGCGGCCGCGATGGCCGGACGCCGGTTCGTCGTCCTCGACCGGCCCAACCCCGTCGCCGGTCTGCGCGCCCTGGGCCCGGTCCTGAACAAGAAGTACGCCACCTTCGTCGGCCGCGAACCGATCGCGCAAGCCCACGGGATGACGCCCGGCGAGCTCGCGCTGCTCTTCAACGAGCAGTTCCTCCCCGGCGCCGCCGGCCGCCGCGTCGAGCTGGAGGTCGTGCCCCTCACGGGCTGGCGGCGCCGCGACTTCTACGATTCCACCGGCCTGCCGTGGGTCCCGCCGAGCCCGAACATGGCCACCCCCGCGACCGCCCTCGTCTACTCGGGGACCTGTCTCTTCGAAGGCACCAACATGTCCGAGGGCCGCGGCACCGTCCAGCCCTTCGAACTCCTCGGCGCCCCGGGCGTCGACGGCCGCTGGGCCGCCGCCGCCAACAGCCTCGGCCTTCCCGGGGCACACTTCCGCGAGGCGTACTACAAGCCCACCTTCTCCAAGTACAGCGGCAAGATCGTCGGCGGACTCCAGATCCACGTCCACGACCGCACCGCCTACGACCCCGTACGCACCGCCGTCGCCCTCCTCGTCACCGCCAAGGCGACCTGGAAGGACTTCGCCTGGCGGCCCGACCACTTCATCGACAAACTCTCGGGATCCGACCGCCTGCGCACCATGATCGACAAGGGCGCCGGCCTCGACGACATCACCGCTTCCTGGCAGGACGAGCTGGCCGCCTTCGACACCGTCCGCCGCGCGCACCTCCTCTACGGCTGACGGGCGGGAGGCCGACGCGGTCCGGGGCGGCAGCGTGTTCCTCCCGGTCCCGGGCTCCCGGGAGGGAACCCGACCACCCTGTCGTGCGTCGTATCGGACAGCGTCGTGCTCATGTCTGCGGGACGAGGACGGGTCCGAGACAGATGGGTGGGGCGGGATGGAGCGGGAGAACGGCGATGCCGCGCGGGAGCCGAGGAGCGGGTGGTCCGGCTGGGCACGGGGGCGGGTACTCGCGTCGTCGGCCGTGCTCACCGCGTGCCTGCTGGCGTTCCACTCCGCCGTGCCCAACACCGCGGGCCGCCTCGGCAGCCTGCTGGAGGCCTTCCTGCCCTGGCTCGGCCTCGCCGTCCCGGTCCTGCTCGTCCTGGCCCTGGTACGCCGCTCGCGCACCGCGCTGGTGGCCCTGCTGCTGCCGGCCGCCGTCTGGGCGTACGTCTTCGGCGGGCTGCTCCTCCCGGACGGACGCGGCCCACACGACGTGACCGCGCTCCAGCACAACGTCAGTGACGAGAACGCCGACCCCGCCGGCACCGCGCGTGCCCTGATCGAAGCCGCACCGGAACTCCTCGCACTGGAGGAGCTCACACCCTCAGCGCTGCCCGTCTACGAGACGACCCTGGCCGCGGACTACCCGTACCACGCGGTCGAAGGCACGGTCGGACTCTGGTCGAAACATCCGCTGACGGACGTCCGGCGGCTGGACATCAAGCCGGAAGGGATCGGCGCGGGCTGGAGCCGCGGGCTGCGGGCCGGCGTGCTTGCGCCACGGGGTGAGATCGCGGTGTACGTCGCCCACCTGCCCTCGGTCCGCATCCGGTGGAGCGGCTTCGATTCCGCTTGGCGGGACGAAAGCGCCGGGCTCCTGGGCGCCGCCATCGCTGCCGAGAAGGTGGACCGGGTGATCCTGCTGGGGGACCTCAACAGCACGGTGGACGACCGCGGGCTGGCTCCGCTCACCTCGCGGCTGAACTCGCCGGAACGGGGTTTCGCCTTCAGTTGGCCCGCGGCCTTCCCCGTCTCCCGGATCGACCAGATCATGACCCGCGCGGCGACCGTCGGCGACGTCCGGACCCTGCCCGCCACCGGCAGCGACCACCTGCCGATCGTGGCCCGCATCCGGTTCGGCTCCTCATGAACGCCGCTCACGGTGCGAGCCCCGGCCGCCGCTACGTCGCGGGGACCTCGGGCACGGAGGCCGCGCAGGCCTGGTGACCCCAGCGGTTCCCGTTCTTGGTGATCAAGTCACCGGCCGCGTACGCCTGACCGCACGGGCAGGTGCCGGGGAACTTCGCCTTGATGGCTCGGGCACCGCCGGCCGGCGCCCCGGACGCCGCCTTCCCCCGCGTACCGGACTTCTGGCGCGACGGCGCGCTGCGGACCGGGGCCGGTACCGGAATCTCCGGGGTCCCCAGGGCCGTGCCGGCGGGCTGCTGGGTGAGGGCGGCGTCGCTGGCGGCCTGGTCGGCGATGGCGTTCAGGTGGTCGCCGTCCTCGCGGTGTGCCGGGACGTAGAGGAACGTCACTTCGCGCTCCGTCAGCAGTCGGTCGATCCCCTCGACGAGTTCCCGGTTGGCGACGGGCTGTCCGGAGGCGGTCTTCCATCCGTTGCGCTTCCAGTTGGGAAGCCATTGCGTGACGGCCTTCATCGCGTACTGGGAGTCCATCCGTACCTGCATGGCCGTCCCGGGAGCGACCGCCTCCAGCAGGCGCTGGAGAGCGGTCAGCTCCCCGACGTTGTTGGTGGCCCGTCCCAGCGGACCGGCTTCCCAACGCTCGGGACGTCCCTCGGAATCGGCGATGACCCACGCCCATCCGGCCGGGCCCGGGTTACCCTTCGCCGCTCCGTCACAGGCGGCAATGATGCGTTCTGACATCCCCCGATCATGCCCCACGAAACCGTGCCCGGATCCCCCGGCCGCCACCTCGCGGCGCCCTCCGAGGAGCCCCCGCGCCGTCGATGCCCTCGATCATGCCTTCCCTCGATCCGGTGACGTCGCACACTTACGTGGGAGATGAACGGCAGGCAAGGCTAGGGTGAAAATCGGCATCCGCACCCTGCCCACCGGGTCACACCTGTGTTCCGTCACCCGGGTGCCTCAGCACGGCACCGTCTCGTGAGGTGACAGACAGCATGCCGCGTCTTTCCCGCATCCCGCTTCCCGCCGCACTGCGCCGCATGGCCCGCGCCGCGCTCCACCGCCCCTCCGGGGTGCCGTCGCAACCGGGACCGCCGCAGAGCGAACGGCTCCGGGAAAAGGGGGCTCCGGCCGAGCGGGCGAGGAACCGCAGGTGCGTTGCGTCCCGCGAGTCCCGCGAGGACGAACTGCTGGAGACCCTGCCCGGCGTGGTCCGCCACCGCGGCCGCCTCGCCCTGGTCCGGGACGACCTGCTGCCGGCCGGTGCCCGGGAGGGGAACCTGCGGGCGGCCGCCGAGGCGCTGGAGGCCGCCGGCATCGCCTACGGTCTCGTCCCCGACGGCGGTCCTGTCCACCGGGTGGCGATCGCTCCGGGCGACCGCCGGCACGCCCTCAAGGCGTGCGCGACCGCCTTCGCCGGTCTGCCGGTCTACGCCCGGCTGCTGGGCGACGGCGGCGACCTGGGCGACGTACTCGCCGAGACGCTGCCGGAAGCCGTCGCCGCCAAGGAGACAGAGCGTCGGCCGGACGCCGCTCCGGCCGACGAGGAGCACGCCCACGTCAAGGTCAAGGGCATCCGCCTCTACCAGCGGGTCGTGACCTCCGGCCGCACCCTGCACTACGGCCCGGAGCTCGGCTGCGACCTGGAATTCTGGGCCCCGTCCGACTCGGGGACGGGCGGCGTCGCGTCTCTGCGCGAGACACCGTACGGCTGGTGGGTGCCCTCCCTCGCGGCCACCACCGCCACCGAGCGCGTCGGCGAGCGCGACTATCCCGTGGTCGACGCCCTCGCCGGCCGGTTCCCCGACGACATCGACTTCCCCATCGACGCCGTGATCACGTGGGTGGATTCGAGCGACCCGGCCTGGCGTCGGCGCCGCGACCTGGCCGCGGCCGCCGTGGACCGTTCGGGCTCACAGGCCGTGGACCGCGCGGAGCACCGCTACCGCGACCGGGGCGAGCTCCGCTACTGCCTGCGCTCCATCGCCGCGCACGCGCCCTGGATCCGGCACGTCTTCCTCGTCACCGACGACCAGACCCCGCACTGGCTGGCCACCGCCCATCCCCGCATCACGGTCGTGGACCACCGGGACCTCTTCGGCGCCCCCGGCGCCCTGCCCGTCTTCAACTCGCACGCCATCGAGAGCCGGCTCCACCGCATCCCGGGCCTGGCCGAGCACTTCCTCTATTTCAACGACGACATCTTCCTCGGCCGGCCGCAGCAGCCGCAGAACTACTTCCTGCCCTCCGGCCTGCCCAAGGTCTTCCACGACCGGCGCGCCGTGCCGCCGAGCGTTCCGGAATCCGATGACGACGTCTTCACCGCCTCACAGCGGACCACCCGGCAGGCCGTCGAGGAGGCTGCCGGACGCACGTACCCGCGGATTCTCGCGCACGCGCCGTACCCGCTGAGCCGCGCGCTGTACACCCGCGTCGAGGAGAGCCTGCCGGGCCGGCTCGACGCTACGGGGCGCTCGGTCTTCCGTAGCGCCACGGACCTCGCCCCGGTCACCCTCGCCGCCCACCTGGCCCTCGCCGAAGGCCGGGCCGTCGAGGGCGAGCTGAACCATGTGTACGTCGCCACCGATCGGAGGGAGGAGATCGAGCGGCTGCCGGACCTGGTCCACGAACGCGCCGCCGACGCGTTCTGCCTCGCCGACGACGCGGGCACCGCGCTCTCGGCGCAGGAGCAGCAGCGCGCGGTCACCGCGTTCCTGGAGGCGTACTTCCCTGTGCCGTCCCCCTACGAAAAGGGGAGGGCGGGGGCGGAGTTCGGCGGGGGCGCGGACGCATGACGCGAAGGCCCCCGCGGCCGTCACGGCTGCGGGGGCCTTCGTCATGCGGTGGGTCAGCAGAACGGCACGCGGTTGAGGTTCTGCGCGTAGCGGGCGGTGATCCAGCCGCGGCCGTCGGCGAGCTTGTACCAGATCGAGTTGCCGTCGACGCTCTGGCCGTTGACCTTGCACTGCAACCGGACCAGGGTGCCGTTCTTGGCCTTCCCGGTCTTCTGGTAGTTCGTGCCGGGCCCGGAGCGGATGCTCAGCCCGTGGCCGTGGCCCGAGGAGAGGATCCGGGCCTTCAGTGCCTTCTTCGGCGTGTGGTGGCCGCCGCACTTCTTGCACCCGCCCGGCGTGCCGGTGTCTCCCTTGGGGCCCTGGGGTCCACGGGGTCCCTGCGGCCCGGCGGGCCCGCGGTCACCCTGAGGCCCCTGAGGTCCGGCCGGGCCGCCGGCGGGTCCGCGGTCACCCTGAGGTCCCCGCGGGCCCTGAGGCCCCTGGGGTCCGGGCGGGCCGCCCGCGGGTCCCCGGTCGCCCCTGGGGCCCTGCGGGCCCCTCGGTCCGACCTGTCCGCGATCGCCCTTCGTGCCCCGGGGACCGCGGTCGCCGCGGTCACCCTTGGGCCCGGCGGGCCCGCGGTCACCGCGGTCGCCCTTGTCGCCCTTGGGACCTCCGGACGGGCCCTGGGGACCCTCGGGGCCTTCCGGACCCTGCGGACCCCGGGGCCCTGCGGGTCCCGCCGGGCCGGTGTCGCCGCGCTCGCCCTGGGGCCCGCGGTCGCCGCGGTCACCGCGGTCGCCCTTCTCGCCCCGGTCTCCCTTGTCGCCCTTGGGCCCGGGCCGGCCGGGCTTTCCGTGGTGGCCGGGCTTCCCCGGGCGGCCGTCGTCGCCCCTGGGGCCGGTGACCGGGGTGGCGACCGCGAACAGCGCGACCGGGCCGGTCCCGATCGCCCACTCGCCGCCGTCCAGCGTCGTGCCCTCCGGCGCGTCCGCGTCCACCCGCAGCGTCACTCCCAGCCGCGTCTGCGCGTTCGCCGGGAAGGAGAAGCCGGCGCGGGTCCCGGCGTCACAGGTCAGCCGACGCGCGTCGGCCGACCGGGTACACGCCACGGAGGCACGATCGCTGTTCCAGTAGAAGCGGGCCTCCGGAAAGCTCGTCCGCTCCGGCGCGGTGACCCGGAAGGTGGAGCTGATGGCCCTGTCCGGCCCGTTGTCTGCAACGATCATGATCCGGCCTGTCCGGCCGGGCGCGATCGAGGGCACGTAGGGCTGGGAGAACCGGATGTTCGCCGAGTCGGCCAGGGCCGGTGCGGCAGGCACCAGACAGGTCGCGGTGACGGCCGCGACGACAAGGGCCGCGGGCGTGCAGCGGAATGATGGCAAGGGTGTTCCTCCGCAAGGGAAGGCGGAACCGGCATGCGGCCGCGGTTCGCGGTCAGCCGGTGGACGAGAAGTCCGCACCAGTTAAAGCCGATCAAGAGCGGCAGCGGTGGGCACCACGCGATCAGCGTCACTCGGTTGCCGGGCACGGCGCCCGGGACGGCCGCCCGCCGCCGGCAACGGACTGCGCGTCAGTTCTGCTCGTACGGGCCGCCGGTGACCGTGAGGGACCCGGGAGCCCCACCGTTTCCGGGCGAACAGCCGGTCCGTAATTGAGTTGTCCGGGCAGCCGCGATGCCCGGAGGATCTGCCCATGACCACGACTACCGCCCTTGCGCCGCTGCCGACCTCCACCGACTCGACGGCGCCGGTCCAGCAGCAGCCCGGCCGACCGCGAAGGCCGACGCTCAAGCGCTCGTGATCACCGCCCTGGTCGCCGGCCTCCTGGCCGGATACGGCATCGCCGTGCCCGTGGGAGCGGTAGGGACCTACCTGGTGGCCCTGACGGCCCGGACGTCTCTGCGGATCGGTGCCTGCGCCGCACTGGGCGTCGCGACCGCAGATGGCCTCTACGCGTTGATCGCCGCGCTGGGAGGATCCACGCTCGCCCCCGCGATCGAACCGGTCATGGTTCCGCTGCGGTGGGTCTCGGCCCTGGTGCTCATCGCGCTGGCGGTCCGCGGCGGCGTGACCGCCCTCAGGCAGTACCGCGCCCGGCCGGCGGAAGAACGGACCGGCGAAGTCCCGCCGAGCCCCGCACGCGCCTACGCGGCCCTGCTCGGGATCACGATGATGAACCCGATGACCGTGATCTACTTCGCGGCGCTCGTGCTCGGCGGCCAGAGCACGGCGGCGGCTCCGGACCTCCTGGAGCAGCTCGTGTTCGTGCTGGCGGCCTTCGCCGCATCGGCCAGCTGGCAGCTGCTCCTCGCCGGTGGCGGGGCGCTGCTGGGCCGGATGCTGACCGGCAGGCGGGGACGCCTGGTCACCGCCGTGGCCTCCAGCGCGCTGATCGCCGTACTCGCCGCTCATCTGCTCGTATCGGCGCCATGAGAAGGGCCGGCCGTCCGGTCCCCGCAGGCGTCGACGCGTCTACGCTCTGCGGCATGACGAACGGTGACTTCATCGTGGTGACCACGACCCATGACGTCGAGGAGAAGGCTCGGACGCTGGCGGCGGACGTGGTGCGCGAGCGCCTGGCGGCCTGCGCGCAGGTGTACCCCGTCAGCTCGGTGTACTGGTGGGAGGGGGAGGTCCGCAGCGGGAGCGAGTGGCGGATCGACTTCAAGACCCGGGCCGGTCTGTCCGACCGGCTGTCGCGGTTCATCACCGAGCACCACGACTACGACACCCCCGAGATCGTCGGCGTTCCCCTGGCCACCGGCAGCGCCGCGTACTTGGACTGGGTGAGCGCCGAAACCGTCCAGGACTGAACGCCATGGGGGGAGGAGCGCCGGACACCCGCGGCCCCTGCGCTGCCCGGGCGCCCGGCGGCGTTTCCGGCTCAGACCAGAGCGTCCTTGTAGGCGATGTTCACCCGGCGGTCGCCCGACACGCCCGAGGCGAAGCCGAAGGTGAGCCGGGGCAGGAAGCTCCCGGGGCGGGCCGGGGCGGGGACCAGCATGATGTTCATGCCCTCCGGCTCCCGGTGTACGAGGCTCTTCAGGGCGCGCGTGAGGAAGCGCTCGTAGACGCCCGTGTTCAGGTCGACCCGGGTGATGTAGGTGGTGCCGACATCCGTCGTGTCGGTCGGCCCGCCGTCGGTGTACTCCGTGCCCTCCAGCATGTACATGTAGGAGCCGTACAGGCAGAAGCCCTGCCTGTCGTACGCCGGCTTCGGCGTCGGCAGATCGGCGAAGTGGTGCAGCGGCGCGCCCAGCGGGGCGCCGACCGCGGTGTCCAGGTCCCAGACCGCGCACTGGAGCTGCTCGTTGCGATTAAAACGCACCAGCAGTCGGCGGTGTTGCATGTCGACGACCGGCCGCGGCGACGTCAGCGTGGTCCCGGCACCCGGAAGCTTGAGCGGATCGGGCGTACGGTCCTTGAAGTTCATGGCCGTACGGTCGGCCGCGTCATCCCAGTGGAAGCTGCGCGGCGACGCGCCGGCAGGAGCTCCCGCGTACTTGATCCGGCACAGCTTGGTGCCGAACCCCGCGTTCTTCGAGTTCGGCTCGGAGTCGTACTCGATCCAGATGTAGGGGGCGGCCCCCGCCGCCGTCGCCTCGATGCCGATCTGGGCACCGTGCCCGAACCCGCGCAGATACATCCGCCCCAGCTTGGTCGAACCGTCCTCGCTCAGCTTGGTGATGGCGATGTCGCCCTCAAGCTTGCGCGTGTCGTACGACACCCCGTCGGCGGGGTTGTACATGACCTGGGAGACGTACCAGTGCTTGTTGATGTGGTCGAAGCCCGCGCATTGCATCACCGTGGGACACCACGCCTGCTCGTGCATGAACAGGGCACTCGCCCCGTCGCTCAGGTCGAAGGCCTTCGACACGGGCAGTGCCGTCGCGAGTGCGGTCCCATCCGTCAGAGTGGTGGCGGCCCGCGCCGCCGAGGCGCCGACACCTCCCAGCACCAGACCGGCCGCGGCGCCGCCGCCGAGCCGTATGAGACCCCTCCGGCTGACCGGCCCCGTACCGAAGTTCCCCATCGTGTTCCCCTCTCGGAAAGATCGTTGAGGAGACAACCTACGCTGCCGCAGAGGCGGATGGACGGCTGGCGGCGGACGGCGGAGGTGGGGCAGCGCATGGTGAAGTGCCGGCCAGGGGCCGGAGGCTCCTCGGTTCCTCGGTTCCTCGGCTCCGACTACGCGGGGGCTCCCGGCTCGAAGCCCGCCAGCATCAGTTCCAGCGCCTCCTGGTCCGGTCCCACGAAGGGGTCGAGGCCCGGCACCGAGCCGAGCATGTCGATGAACCGCGAGGTCAGGCCGGCCGCCGGAGGCAGATGCGTGGACAGGATGGTCTCCGGCTCCATGGTCCGCAGCGGCTCCGCCGTCGCCATTGTGCGTGCTCATGGTGATCTCCACGGCCTGCGAGGGACGGCCTGTCCCTCCATCGTGGCGCTGCCGGGTTGCTGGCGCGCGCCGAAGGGCATGAGGCGCGCCTTTCACCCGAGCCCGCCCCCGGGGCGCGCCGATGCGGATCTTGCGGGGTCCTCTCCCTGACCGTCGAACTTCACGTTCGCGGTCATCTCCGCCATGCTTCCGCGCCCGCCCCGCGACGGCCGGCCTCGACGGCGCGTACTGAGCCGCCCGCCGCGGGGCGGCGTTGTGCGGACGTTCCTTACAGCACGCCCACCAGGCTGGAGACGTACAGGGCGACGATCCCCAGGACGCAGGCGACGACCAGCCAGGAGCGGAGGCTGGTGTGCCGGCCGGTGCGGCGGGCGGTGCGGCGGCGGCGCGGGCTCTTGGGCCGGGCCGGCGCCGGGGCGGAAGGCCCCGGTGCGGTCTCGGCGAGTAGGCGGCGGCAGACCGTCGCCAGCTCGCTCGTACCGGCGGACAGGCGGGCGACCGCCTCCGACCGGGCCGGGGCGGTCGTCCCGCCGTCGAGAATCCGGCCGGCGCGCAGCAGGACCTCGTCCCGGCCGGCGCCGGTGGCCAGGCTGATCCAGCGCTGGACGTGTTCGCCCCGGATGACGACACCGCCCGAGCGGTCGCGGTACACGGTGTGCTCCCGCCACAGTACGTCAGCCAACTCGTCTGCGGTCTCCCGCAGTTGCGCGCTCATCTATGCCCCCGCCTCACCAGTGAATCGAACAAGTAGGGGACTCTAGTGCCAGCGCTGCGGGCGCAGGCGGCGGGGGTACCGATCCGGCGGCGGCCATCACGCCTCGGGGCGGCGGGCGTTCCCTCGTTGTCGGGCGAAAGCTCACCGGGCAGAGCTCCCGGGAACGCCCTGCGGCTCGGCCGGGTGCGGTCACACCGCCCGAAGTGAGGAGCAGCTGCCGCGGCAGCCCGTCCGGGTACGGGGCGTAGGCGGACGTCCCGTACTCCTCACGGCGAAGGGTCGATGAGGAAGATCTGTTCTTCTGCTCCCGGCCGGCAGGCCGACTGCTGGACCGGAGTGCGCAGGCGGGCCTCCTCGGCCGCGACGGTCAGGCACATGCCGGTGTGGGTGGGCATGATGCGGAAGCGATTCGGCCCCCCGCCCGCCGCCCGCTCGATCCGGAATTCGATCCAGTCGTGCGGGGTGCAGTAGTCGTTTCCGGCTCGCGCCCCTTCGTCCTTCGAAGCGCTGACGATCCCCATGCAGCCCATGCCGTGGACCGGGTGTTTGGTTGTGACGGAGAACGTGCCCTTCGCGGCCGGGGCCACCGCGACCGGTGGTGACGCGACCGCGCAGTCGTCAAGGAAGACGGTGCCGTCTCCTTCCGCCCGCTCGGACAGGCACAGACCCGTGCGCGCGGTCCGTATCCGCACATCGCCCCGGGGAACCTGCTCCGCCGCCCCGCTCATGGCGCCGGAGGCGTCCGCGGCTCCGGCCGGCGGGCTCGCCGCACGGGTCGGGGAACCGTTCCACACGTCGGAGAGCCGCGAACCGGCGTCGGTGCGCGGCGGTACGACCTGCTGGACCAGGAGGAGGACGCCGGCCAGTGCGAGTACGGCCCCGGGCACGGCCAGGCGGGCGTTGCGGCGCCACCAGGTGAAGCTCCAACGGCCGGTGGTCCGGCGGCCGGAGGACCACCGGCCGAGTCGTCGTCGGCCGGCCTCCCGATCGGCCACGACGTGGGCCGGGCTCTCGGGGGCGGCCGCGGCGAGGGCGCGGTACGCCGCCATCCACTCCTCGTGCGCCTCGTGCACGCCCTGCGCCTCGGGCGGCCCGTCGAGGCAGACCTTGAGGAAGGCGTCGACCACGTCCGGCCGGGGCAGCGTCTCGCGAGCCAGGACGGCGGCGACGGTGCTACGGGACAGCTGGAGCCCCCATTCGGCGCCCCGCTCCTCGATCTGACGCAGACTCAGCCCCGAGAGCTGTTTGAGGCCTCGCAGCGCCTCGACGAACTCGGCCGCCGAGGTTGCGTCACCCGGTCTCACCACGCGCCCGCGCTCCGTGTCGTCACTCATCGCCCCTCCAACGCACCCTGCCCGCCCGAGTCCCGCAGCGGAACTCTCGCTCGCCACCCGACCGCTCACAAGTTCGCATTACGCCTTCTCGCGCGTTTTCTCGTCGTTTTCCCTTCCCGTCCCGCCGTTCACGGACCGGGTGCCGGTGTCCCGGACAGCCACCGACCAGGCGGGACAGGGGACGTGCCGTCCGGGACACGGCGGACGCGTCGCGAGGACCCGGTGGCCGTGCAAGCGTCTGGTGCCGTGAGGAACGGCCGGTCCGGCGCCTTCGCCGCCAGGCCCACTCGCTCCCCTTGACGCACGCCCACTCCACGAGGAGGAACACGTATGCGTACCCGACTCCAGTCGGTCTGTGACCGTCTGCTGGACACACTGGCTCCCAAGGCGACCGCCTCGGCCGTCAGCTGCTGGCAGTTCGACTACTGCCAGAAGAACGCCTGTGGGACCAACCGGCACCGCCGCCACGAGGTGGACCCCTGTAACGACCGGTTCCGCTCCTGCTGCCCGGGCAGCTGCAGCTACTCCGGTCGGTCCTGCGCCTGACCGACCCCTGAACCGAGTCTCCCGTATCCGGCGCGGCGAGCGCCGCGCCGGATACGGACCTCCCGGCTGAGAGGGCTGCACTCCCGATGGTCTATGTGATCGACACGGGCCGGATTCTGCTCGGCCTCGTCTTCTTCTTCTCCTTCGCCGGCAAGGTGCGCGGACGGGTCGCCTTCCTGGAGTTCCGCGCCGCGGTGGGACAGCTCGCCCCCGCACTGCGGGGTCTGCGCAAGCCCGTGGCGGCCTCGGTGGTGACGGCCGAGGCGGTCACCGTGGCCGCGCTGGCCGTCCCGGCGACCGCCGTGGTGGGCTTCGCGCTGAGCGCCCTCCTGCTGTCGGCGTTCACAGCGGGCCTCGTCGGAGTGCTGCGCCACGGGGTGAGCACTTCCTGCCACTGCTTCGGCTCCGGAAGCGGGCCCGTCGCCCACCGGCACGTGGTGCGCAACGCCCTCCTCGGCCTCGTGGCGCTGACCGGGTTCTGCGCGCACCTGGCCGCACCCGACCGGGCCGTGGCGGATCCGGCCGCGGCCCTGCTGCTGTCGGCCGGCGTGGCGGCGCTGCTGGCCCTGGTCACCATCACGCTCGACCAGCTGGCGGGAGTCTTCGCGTCCGCTCCCGCCGAGGAGACCCGATGACCCGGCCGGGTGGCACCCGCCTCACTGCCGCCCCCGCCGCCCCCGTCGCCGTCGCCGCCGTCGCCGCCGTGGCCGCCGCTGCCTCCGTCGCCCTCACGCTCCACCGCAGGTACGTGGTCGTGACGGTGGCCGGCGCCAGCATGAACCCGACGCTCGCCGACGGCGACCGCGTCCTCGTCCGGCGTACTCCGCTGCACGCGATCCGGGCGGGACGGCTGGTGGTCGCCGTACCGCCGCAGGACGGACGTTGGGGCGGCCGCGTACGGGGCCACCGCCTGCTGATCAAGCGCGCGGCGGCGGTGGCCGGAGACCCGTTGCCGCGCGAGGGCGCGCCCGCCCTCGCCGGTCTCCCGGAGGAACGGGTGCCCCCGGGCCGGGTCGTTCTTCTCGGCGACAACCCGGCCGAAAGCCTGGACTCCCGGTTCTGCGGCTACTTCCGGGCCGATCAGATCGTCGGCGCCGTCGTCCGCCGCATGCCGCGCACCACCTCACAGCCGGACCCGGAGCACCGGGACCGCAACGCGATCCACCGACACGGAAAGGACGTACCGCAATGGCGTATCTGACCGCGGGAGTCGTACTCGTCGGGCTCCTCTGCCTGCTCGATCTGGTGCTGGTCTACGGCGTGATCCGGCGCCTGCGGCAGGCGGAGGCCCCTTCCAAGCGGCCCGACGTCCGTACGGTCGTGCAGGCGGGCGACGTGGTGGCGCCGTTCCGCGCGATCGACACGACGGGCCGGCCGCTGTCCCTGGAGGCCGTGCCGGAGGGGATGACGGTCATGTTCCTCGCCCCCTGGTGCGCCGCCTGCGAGGAGCTGCTGCCGCTGGTGGCCGAGCGGGCCGCCGCGTACGGTCCCGACCGGCTGCTGGCCGTCATCGAGGAGGACCCGAAGGAGGACGCCGGCGCGCTGGAGGAGTACCTGGAGCGGCTCTCCCCCGTGGCGCGGGTGGTCGTGGTCCGCGACGGCGACGAACTGACGGAGGCGTTCGCGGTGACCGGCCTGCCCGCCTACGTCGAGATGGGGGCCGACGGAGTCGTCGCGCGCAGCGGCCGCACCCTGCCCCGCAGGACGGACCGCGTTCAGGTCGGATCGTGACCGACCGGACACCCTTGCGCACCGGTCCTCACGATCCGCCCGCGCTGCGGACGTCCCTCGCGCTCGCGTGGCGCGCGGCGCCCGGCAGCATGCTGGCGCTGGCCGTACTCACCACGGCCGGCTCCGGCGTGCCGGTCGCGGTGGCCTGGCTGACCAGGCTGATCCTGAACCGGCTGGCCGGGGCGGGCGGCGCCGCCCTGCTCGGTCTCGCCGTCGGGCTGGCCGCCCTGGGGCTCGTCGCCGCGGTGGTGACCCCGCTGACCGCGTACGTCGGCAACCAGCTGGACCGTGCGGCGGCCTTCGCCGCCGTGGGCCGCCTCTACACCGCGGTGAACTCCTTCGCCGGACTGTCCCGGCTGGAGAATCCCGCCTTCCAGGACCGGCTGCGAGTGGCCCAGTCGGCGGGCAGCCAGGCCATCGGTGGTGTGGTGGAGGCCCTGCTCGGCATCATCGGCGGCGCGCTCACCGCCGGCGGCTTCATCGTCGCGCTGCATGTACTGAGCCCGACGATGACCGCGATCCTCATCCTGTGTGTGGTGCCGCTCCTCGCGGCCGAGCTGCGGTTGTCACGCCGCCGGGCGCTCGGCGACTGGCGGACCAGCGCCGCCGCGCGGCGGGAGGGCTTCTACGAGATGCTGCTCTCCAGCCTGGACGCCGCGAAGGAGCTCCGGCTCTTCGGCGCGGGCGGCTTCCTGCTCGAGCGCATGCTCACCGCGCGCCGCACCGCCGATGCCGAGCGGCGCACCGTGGACCGGCGCGAGCTGCTGACCCAGGGCGGGCTGGCGCTGCTGGGCGCCGTCGTCTGCGGCGCCGGCCTGGTGTGGGCGGCGCTCGCCGCCCGGCGGGGTGAGCTGACGGTCGGCGATGTCGCGCTGTTCGTCGCGGCGGTCGCCGGAGTGCAGGGCTCGCTGGGCACCCTGGTCCGGTCACTGGCCTCGCTCCACCATCTGCTGATCATCGTGCGCCACTACATCGCGGTCGTCGGGGCCGCCCCGGATCTGCCCGCCCCGGATCTGCCCGCCCCGGCCGGTACACCCGCCCCCGCCCATACACCCGCTCCGGCCGGTGCACCCCTGGCGGCTCTGCCCGCGCTGCGCCGCGGCATCGAGTTCCGAGATGTGTGGTTCCGCTACGACGAGGACCATCCGTGGGTCCTGCGCGGAGTCGACCTCCGCCTTCCGCACGGCGAGGCGGTGGCCCTCGTAGGGCACAACGGCGCGGGAAAGAGCACCCTCGTCAAACTGCTGTGCCGGTTCTACGACCCGACCCGCGGTGCCGTGCTCTGGGACGGTGTGGACATCCGCCGCGTTCCCGTGGCCGAGCTGCGTCGTCGGCTCGGCGCCGTGTTCCAGGACTACATGGAGTACGACCTCACCGCCGCCGAGAACATCGCCATAGGTGACGTACGGGCCATGGACGACCGCCCCCGCCTGCAGGCGGCCGCCCGGACCGCGGACATCGACACCGTGCTCACGGAACTGCCGCGGGGCTACGACACGCTGCTGAGCAGGCTCTTCGCGGACACCCACGAGGACGGCGACGAGACGGGAGCGCTGCTGTCGGGCGGGCAGTGGCAGCGTGTCGCCCTCGCCCGGGCGTTCCTGCGCACGGACCCGGACCTCCTCATCCTGGACGAGCCGAGCTCGGGCCTCGACGCCGAGGCCGAGTACGACATCCACCGGCGGCTCGCGGAGTACCGCAAGGACAGGACCAGCCTGCTCATCTCCCACCGCCTCGGCGCGGTCCGTGAAGCGGACCGGATCGTCGTCCTGTCCGAGGGCCGGATCGTCGAGGAGGGCACTCACGCCGATCTCCTCGAAAGCAACGGCACGTACGCCCGTCTGTTCGCCTTGCAGGCCCGCGGATACCGGGCGTGACCGTCACGGCAGGTCGTCGGTCGGCGGATCGGCCATGTACACGTGAGGTACGTCGGTGTCCCACTCCACCAGCGCCGTGTCGCCGAGGACCACGTCGTCGGGGTCGGGCATCCCGGCCCGCCGCAGGAACTCGATGACGTCCTCGTCCGAGTGGGCCAGACCGAGGGACTCCTCTCCGCTCGCGGTCCGCAGGGTCACCTGCCGGCCTCCCGACGGGTAGATCCGGTGCACGACGACTGGCGCATGACGCATACCACCAGACTCGCCCCCGGGGGCGGACCCGGCACCCCGGGAGCTCGTACCCGTGACCGCCGCTCACGGCCGTCGTTGAACCGTCCGGTCAGCGAAGTGACACCAGGTCCCTGGGTTCTCCGATGTTCCCAGGGACCTGTGACCGCGGCCCGCGTGTGCGCAAGAGCTCAGGGCGTCCGGCCGGTGACCGGGAAGGCGGCGTCGACGGATCCCGGGACGCGGAACATCGAGGGATCGGGGTAGGTGGCCTTCTCGGCCCGTACGACCTCCTCGATCTTCGCCTTGAAGCCGGGCTCGAAGAGGTCGACGTCCAGGAGGAGACGCAGCCCCCGCAGGGTCGGCTCCAGCAGCGGGCGGGCCATCCGGGAGCCGCCGCCCGCGATGCCGATGAATCCCGACCGGGCCATCGCCAGCTTCCCGCTCGCGCGACCCTCTATGCCGGCGGTCGCGTAGCCCACGACCAGTGCCAGTTCCGCGAGGAACCTGCGGGTACCGAGTGCCATCTCCTCGGCGCCCTGGAGCGTCTGGACGGCTCCGCCCGCGACCTTGAAGTCGTCGTTGGTGCGCTTGAGGCCGCGTCCTTCGTACACGGCGAGTGCCTCCTCGAAGAGCCGGCCTGCTTCGTCGACCGCCTTCATCGCCGTCACCAGCTGATCGATGTCGAGCTCCCGCGTCACGCTGCCTCCTGATCCGGAACTGTGCTGCACAGACCGTAGGAGGCAAAGGCTCCGCTACGGAACCCCCTGTGGCAGCGCGATACCGGAAGGTGATCCTAGGGACCACGGAGCGGGAGGGCCGGGCCGCACGCGCGGCCCCCGCGCCGGCCGAACAGCGGGCACCCACGCCCGGGTCCGGCGAACAGCCACCCGGGCCGCGCGCGGGCCCGCATACTCGGAGCATGGCTGACACCACCACCGCCGAGGTCGACACCGACGTCCGCCAACGGCTCGCCGCCGCTGGGCAGAACGAGGCCGGGCCCGCGCGCACCGGCGCCCGGGCGGTGTGAGGCCCGCGTGGAACTGCACATCGACCACCGCTGGCTGTTGGAGCGACAGGAAGCCCTGTTCAAGGACGTGGAGGTGGCCGACCACTCCGCGCTGGCCGCCGCCGTCACGCGGCACCGGGTGAACACCCCCAGCCTCCAGGTGGACAACCCCGACGCCTACTGGCGCGCGGCCGCCCTCCTCGACGCGATCGTCCTGCTCCGCCCGCTCCCCGCCTCCAACGAGTACTTCGCCTACGGAGTCGCCGTCGCCTACATCGAGGCTTGCGGCCAATCCGTGGACGCGCCCTACGAGCAGTGGCGCGAGCTCATCACCGACATCCGCCTGCTGCGCCTCACCGTCTTCGACGTGGCGGACCGCCTGCGCTCCTGGCGGTCCGCGTAGCGACGGCCCAGGCCGGCGTCAGCGCCTGCGCGGGGCCGGGGTGTCGGCCAGAAGCGCGTCCGAGACGAGCCGGACGCCGCGGGCCAGGCGGCTGAGCTGTTCGAGCTCCACGGCGTACATCCTGATCGCGTTCTCGATGACGGACTCGGCCACGCCCAGCATGGGCAGTTCGGCCCGGCTGGTCTGCAACGCCACGCGCACGGCCCGCATCTCGTGCTGCAACTGGAGCTGTACGTGCCGGGAGAGGAGCACGTGATGGCGGGTCAGCGTCAAGTAGCCGCCGTAGCGCGCCGGGAGCAGGTCCCGCAGCCAGCGCGTGGCCGTGCGTTCCCAGTCGTGAGTGCCGGGCGGCTTGACCTGCAAGGGCCAGTCCGGGCTGCGCGTGATGGGGGCCGTCTGCGGCATTCTCGTCACTTCCGAGTGGTGTCGAACTCTGATCGAGACGTGCTGGGGCGGCCTCGGCCCAGGGGTTGACCGAGGCCGCCATGGGCGCTCAGCGGATCCGAAAGCCGGACTCGACACGCGGCCGCGACGTGAGGAGGAGCATCGCGCCGCGTGTCTGTTCTGGGAGGGCGTGGGGATCGCCCTCCCTGGCATCTGGTGGACCCGGAGCGCCGCCGCCAGTAAACATATATACCGTCCAGTACGCAAGCGCATGAAAAATTTCATGCGCGAGAAAACTGAATGCGTCCCTCCGGTGGGCCGGGTCAGCGCCGCCCTACAGGAAGAAGCCGTGCTGGTCGGCGACCTGCTCGTACCCCTCGAGCCGCGCCTGAGTCCGTTCGGGGTCCGCGTCGGCCATGGCCTGCAGCAGAGCCGCGGACAGCATTCCGGGGGCCGCGTAGGAGTCGAACACGAGGCGTGAGCCGGTACCCGCGGTGAGCGACACGTCCGCCTCGTCGACCAGCGGCCCGAGTGTCGGATCCGTGATCAGTACGACGCGCAGCCCCGTACTGCGGGCCGCTCGGAGGGCGGCCAGGGTCTCCTTGGCGTGCCGCGGCATGGCGAAGGCCAGGACCCAGGTGCCGCCCGCCGCCCGGGACTGCAGCAGCGCGTCGTAGGCCACGCTGCCGCCGCGGGTCACCAGGCGTACGTCGGGGTGGATGCGCCGGGCCGCGTAGGCGAAGTACTCCGCCAGGGAGACCGAGATGCGCAGTCCGAGAACGGTCAGCGGCACCGAGGCGGCCAGCTCGCGGCCGATGTCCAGCACCTGGTTGGTGTCGGCGAGCAGCCGGCGTACCTTCTCCAGGTTCTCGATCTCGGCGTCGACCGCCGTCTGGAGCTCGTTGCGGCGGATCTCCTCACGGCTGTCCGGGGAGCCGGCGACCGCGCTCAGCGCGATCGGCTGGAGCACCTCCCGCAGGGCCGGGTAGCCGCTGAAGCCCAGGGACGCGGCGAAGCGGGTCACGGAGGGCTGGCTCACGCCGACCCGTTCGGCGAGCTCGGTGATCGAGAGGAACGCGGCCTCGGTGAGGTGGTCGATCAGGTACTGGGCGATGCGCCGCTGCCCCGGGGACAGCCGGTGGCCGTCGAAGAGGGCGAGGAGCCGGTCGGCCGGCGCGAGGAGCTTGTCGACCGGGGCACTGCCCGGATCCGACGGTTGCCCGCTCGGCGTGATCGCGGCCGCCTGGGCGCGTGCCTGCTGCCCCGATGACACCGGAGGGCCTCCTTCTCATGTCACTCGTGTTCAAACATAGCTCACCCCATGTGGCCGACCGGCCGGTCCGGCGACGCTCTCGGCGGCGCGAACGCGGACCGGACGCCGCGCCGGATGCCGCGCCGGACACGGGGCCGGACACCGGGCCGGACGCGCGGCGGGACCCGCACACACCGTGTGCGGGTCCCGGCCGGGCCGCTCGGGTCACCCCTTGCCGGGCCTCTCCCAGCGGTAGAACTCGTGGGCCATCGCGTCCTGCGGACTGCGCCAGGTGTCCGGGTCGTGCGGGCTGATGTACGCGGTGAGCCGGTCGCTGAGGTCCCGGAAGGCCGGGTGGTCGGTGACCTGCGCGATGGCGGGTCCCGGTGGCCTGTCGGAATCGATGAGGTGGAGGTACACGTCGCCGAACTGGAACAGGCTGCGGCGGGTGACCCCGACCAGGTGCGGGAGCTCCCCCGCATCCGAGGCGGCGAAGAGGTCGGCGACGTTCGGTGCCGATCCGGGCGCCATACGGGCGACGATCAGAGCGCGGTGCATGTGGTGCCTCCGGGGTGCTTGCCTTTCGTGTCAGATACGGCTGACCGCGGGGGCGCGGTTCTCGCGCTCGCGCTGCTCGATCTTGTCCCGGATGAGGGCCATCTGGACCTTGGAGTTGCGGTTGATGTTGTCGGTCATCCACGCGTCGTCGACCGGCGCGTCCGGCTTCATCGCGAAGTCCTGCGTCCACTTCATCCGGGTGCCGCCGGGAACTTCGAAGTACTGCCAGTGGATGTCCATGTGCGCGAAGGGGCCGGTCTCGACCCGCCGCGCCCGTACCGTCAGGGCCGGGCGGTCGGTGGTCCGCTCCGAGACCCAGCTCCACACCGTGCCGTTCTCGTCGGGGTGCATGGTCAGGCGGAACCGGGTGGTGTCCCCCTCCTGCGCGAGGATCTCCACCGACGCGTACTCACTGAACAGCTGTGGCCAGTTCGGAAGGTCGTTGGTCATGTCCCACACGACGTCCACGGGCGCGTTGACGGTGATCTCGTTCTCGGTGTGTCCTGGCATCTCAGGCTCCTGTCATGAGGCTGTTGTTGACGAGGTCGAGGAACTCTCGGGGGGTCTTGCAGCGGTCGGCGTCGGCCGGCAGTGCCCGGCCGCGCCGGTTCTCCAGCTCCCCGACGATGCCGAGCAGGCCCAGCGAATCGAGGCCGTAGTCGTCGAAGGCGGATTCCGGACGGTTCGCCATCTCGGCGGGGTCGACGGTGATGCCGGCGCTCTTCATCAGGGCGGCCAGCTCCTCCATGGTCAGTCGGTCCGACATGGTGGCTTCTCTCTTCCTACGAGGGGACTGCTACAGGGGCACCGGGGGGCCTTTGCGCAGGACGAGCGCGGAGTTCGAGCCCATCCGGCCGCGGCTCAGTACGAGCGCGGTGCGCAGCTCCGCGGAGCGGGCGCTGCCGGTCACCACGTCGAGGTCATGGCACACGTCGAAGACGTTCGGAGTCGGCGGGACGGTGCCGTGCTCCAGTGCCAGGACCGCCGCCGCGGTGTCGAGGGCGGGCGCCGCGCAGTACGCCCTGCCGGTGCCGGTCTTGGGCGCCGTCACCGGTACCTTCCGCCCGTGTCCGCCGAGGGCGTCGGCGATGGCACGCGCCTCGGCCGCGTCGGACTCCGGGGTGCCGAGGGCATCGGCGAAGACCACGTCGATCTCCTCGGGGGCGCACCCGGCTTCCCGGAGCGCACCGCGGATCGCGTGGGCCAGCCCTTCCCCGGACTCGTCCCGCCGTATGGTGCCGGTGAAGGTGGCGGTGTGGCCGGCGAGTACGGCGCGTACCGTGGCGCCACGGCGGTGGGCCTCGGTCTCGTCCTCGACGAGGAACATCGCGCCGCCCTCCGCGGGGACGAACCCGCAGGCCTTGTCGGTGAAGGGCCGGTAGGCGCGCTCGGGGTCGTCCCCGGTGCTCAGCCCCTCGTACCCGAGC
This sequence comes from Streptomyces sp. NPDC003038, assembly GCF_040611115.1. Lineage (NCBI taxonomy): Bacteria > Bacillati > Actinomycetota > Actinomycetes > Kitasatosporales > Streptomycetaceae > Streptomyces > Streptomyces sp. NPDC003038. The sequence goes on along the minus strand of NZ_JBEXNN010000024.1, from coordinate 16,036 downwards.
TGGCAGACGACTGAGTACGGCGCGAGGGGCGCCTCCGTCGCCCCGACCAGCATCGCCCGGCTGCCCTGGCGGATCGCCCGGGCGGCGTGCGCGAAGGCGTCGAGGCCACCGGCCTCGTCGCTGGCGACGACGGCACACGGGCCCTTCAGCCCGCGGCGGATGGAGATCTGGCCGGTGCTCGCGGCGTAGAACCAGGCGATGGACTGGTAGGGGCCGACGTAGCGGGGGCCTTGTTCCCACAGCCGTTGCAGCTCGCGCTGTCCGAATTCGCCGCCGCCGGATCCGGCCGCGGTGACGACCCCCACGGAGAAGGGGTCGCCCTCGTAGTCGGCCCGGCCGAGCCGGGCGTCTTGCAGGGCGAGGTCGGCCGCGGCGAGGGCGTGGTGGCTGAAGCGGTCCGTCTGGACGAGGAAGCGGTCCTCGACCATCGTGCCCGGGTCGAAGCCCCGTACCTCGCCCGCGACGCGCAGCGGCAGATGCTCGCAGCCCGGGCGGGTGACGCGGTCCAGGACGCTGAGGCCGGACTGGGTCGCCTTCCAGAAGGCGTCGGCGCCGATGCCGTTGGGCGCGACGACCCCGATGCCCGTGATGACCGTACGGCTGGTCATGTGACCTCCTCCTTCGGCCGGGTCATGACGACGGCGGACTGGAATCCGCCGAAGCCGCTGCCGACCGAGAGCACGTGGCGCAGCTTGCGGCTGCGGGCGGTGCGCGGGACGTAGTCCAGGTCGCACTCGGGGTCGGGGGTCTCGTAGTTCGCCGTCGGCGGCACGACCTGATGGGTCATCGCGAGCACGCAGGCCGCCAGCTCGATGGCGCCGATGGCGCCGAGGGAGTGCCCCACCATCGACTTGATGGAGGTCATCGGCGTCTTGTAGGCGTGCTCGCCCAGGACCCGCTTGACCGCCGCGGTCTCATGGCGGTCGTTCTGCTTGGTCCCGGAGCCGTGCGCGTTGACGTAGTCGATCTCGTCCGCGCCGACCCGGGCCTGGGCGAGAGCGGTTTCGATGGCCCGGGCCATCTCCAGGCCCTCGGCGGTCAGCCCGGTCATGTGGTGGGCGTTGCCGAAGGTGGCGTAGCCGCCGATCTCGCAGTAGACGGTCGCACCGCGGGCGCGGGCGTGTTCCAGCTCTTCGAGTACGAGGACGGCGCCGCCCTCGCCGAGGACGAACCCGTCCCGGTCGGCGTCGAACGGCCTCGATGCGTGGGCCGGGTCGTCGTTGTTCGGCGAGGTCGCCTTGATGGCGTCGAAGCAGGCCACGGTGATGGGCGACACGGGTGAATCCGAGGCGCCGGCGATGCAGATGTCCATCCGGCCCTCCTCGATGGAATGGGCGGCGTACCCGATGGCGTCGAGTCCCGAGGTGCAGCCGGTGGAGACGGTCTGCACCGGGCCGCGCGCACCCGTCTGCTCCGCCACGGCGGAGGCGAGGGTGGCGGGCGTGAACGCCCGGTGCAGATACGGTCCGGCGAGCCGGTGGTCGACGTCCCACCAGGCGCCGGACTGGCTCACGGCGACGTAGTCGTGCTCCAGGCGGGTGGTACCGCCCACGGCCGTGCCGAGGGAGACACCGGTCCGCCACGCCTCGTCCGTGGAGAGGTCGAGACCGGCGTCGCGTACGGCCTCCCGGGCTGCGACCAGGGCGAACTGGATGTACCGGTCCGCCCGGGCTGTGTCGTCCGGGCCGAGGCCGTGCGCGGCGGGGTCGAAGTCGACCTCCGCGGCTATCCGGGAGCGGAAACCCGTCGGGTCGAAGAGGGTGATCCCGCGTGTCGCCGTACGGCCGTTCGCCAGCAGGTCCCAGAAGGCGCGGACTCCGATCCCACCGGGCGCGACGACGCCGACTCCGGTGACCGCCACTCGCCGGCGGGTCACGAGACCACCCCCGTGCGGTCCGGCGGCCGGTCCCATCCCGTGCTCTCCGGGTGCGGGGCCTCTTCGGTGTCGACGTGGCCGAGCTCCGGCCGCGGGGCGAGCGGGCCGAGGTGGAAGACCATGCGGGCCTCGGTGTCCCCGACGTTGCGGAACCGGTGGCGCACGTTGAGGGGGACCAGCAGTCCCTGGTCGGTGCGCAGCGGGTGGGCCTCGCCGTCGAGGTCGACCTCCAGCCGCCCGCTGACCACGTACACGAACTCCTCGGAGTACGGGTGGTAGTGCTCGGCGATGGACTCACCGGGGGCCATGACGGCCAGACCCATGAAACCGCTGGTGGAGCCCACCGAGGTCGGGGTGAGCACGGCCCTCAGATCGCCTCCGCGCCTGCGGTTGGGCTGGGTCTCGCTGAGGTCCACGATGCGTGGGCGATGTTGGGTCATGGCGGGTTTCCTCCTGGCGTGTGGGGAGCCTGGACGGGGCTGGTGGAGTGGCTGGGGGGTGGCTGGGGTGGCTGGGGTGGTGCCGGAGCGGATCAGGGCCGCGCGGTGCGAGCACTGCGCCGGCTCAGCGCGAGCTCGCGACGGTGCGAGCTCGGGACGGTGCGAGCTCAGGACGGTGCCGGTGCCCGACGGTCGGTGATCAGCTTCATGGCGTGGTCCGCGACGCGGGCCGGTCGGCCGGCTCCGGCCATCAGCCGCTCCAGCACCGCCGCCTTGCGCGGTCCTTCGACCCCGAAGGCCGCCGCGGGCTCCGCGTCGAGCGGGCCGCGGACGTCGATGAGGCGGACGACGATGTCGTCGCGCTGGAAGATGCTGCTGCTGCGCACGATGCTCGCCGGGCGGTGCGCGGCGGCCTCGTCCTGCCGTGCCAGGAACTTGGCGAGCGCGGGGCCGCAGCCGGGCCTGGCCGGGTAGAACAGCGCGTGCCGCTTCACATCGTCGGATTCCGGTTCCGGCGCGGCGATGTGGTGGACGGCCGGGAGTGCGGCGCGCATGAAGAACATCCGGGCGGACTCGGGGTCGTTCAGGTTCCGGTCCTGCTCCAGGTACGGGTTGATGGCCTCTTCCACGGCCCGTACTTCGGGCTGCTCGGAGACGTGGCGCAGCGCCGCCATCAGGTCGCCCTGGACCTCCACCGTCCGTACGACCCGGTTGCCGTGCATGAAGAGCGACGTACGGCAGAGCCGCGTGTGGTCGTCGACTCTGGCCGCCGGGGAGGCGTAGCTGGAGAGGATGGACGCGACCTCCTTCTCGCTGCCCGGTTTGACCGTGAAGGTCAGGGCGTGGCGGACGATGCCCGCGCCCAGGCGGGGCGAGGGCTGGAGCCGCGCCATAGACGGGCGGGCCGCGTGGTCGTAACCCCGGCCGGTCTCCCGCAGCACCGTGAACTTGAGGGGGCGCATGGTGCGGGCGCAGGCACCCAGCGGCTTCACCTGTTCGGCGTGGTGTTCGCTGTTGACCCAGGCGAGGTACTGCGGGGCGCTCTCCCACTCGCTGGTGATGAGCCACTGCGAGGGGTTCTCGAAGGACTGGCACAGCTGGTCGCTGATGTGGCCCGGGACCGACGCGATGTCGTGGCGGAGTTGTTCGTATGCCTCGAAGAACCGCTGCTGGGTCCCCTCGTGGAGGTCCATCAGCAGCACGACCCGGAGCATGGAGCCGTCGAAGGCCGACTGCGACACCCGTTCGGACAGGGTGGTTGTCATCTGCTCACTCCTTCGTGAGGGGGTGGAGATCCGTCGCGAGCTCCGTCGCTCACGGCACCCCTCGTCCGTCATCGGTGGCGTCCGCCCGGGCCCGGCGGCCGCCTCGGTCGGGAACGGCAGGCCGGCGCATCTCAGGGGGAGCCGCTGTCGCTCATCGTCATCCGGACGGGGACGTACCGCTACATGTCAGGATCAAGCGGGTGACAACGGGCGACTCGCCCGGGCCTCGTCGTCGATCGGGGGCATAGAGAGTGCACTGCCCCCCACAGGAAACAGGAGCCCGCAGCTGATGGAAGACAAAGCCGATGTTCGCGTACCGGTTCTCGTCGTGGGCGGCTCCCTCGTGGGCCTGTCCACCTCGTTGTTCCTGAGCCGTCACGGCATCAGGCACCTGCTGGTCGAGAAGCACGCCGGTACCTCCGTCCACCCTCGCGGACGGGGAATCAACGCCCGGACCATGGAACTCTTCCGGACGGCGGGCGCCGAGCCCGCCATCCGGAAGGAAGCCTCCGCGCTTGAGGCCAATCAGGGCATTCTTCAGACGGAGTCGCTCATCGGAGGCGAGCACAACTGGCTCGTCAAGGCGGTCGACCCGTCCGGGGCGATCGCCCGGCTCAGCCCGACCGGCTGGTGCCTGTGCAGCCAGAACAACATCGAGCCGGTGCTGGCCGCGCAGAGCGGCGCGCAGGGCGCCGACGTCCGCTTCTCCACCGAACTGATGAGTTTCGACCAGGACGCCACGGGCGTGAGCGCCCTGGTGAAGAACCGCGACACCGGTGAGCACCTCACCGTCCGCGCGGACTTCCTGATCGCCGCCGACGGCCCGCGCAGCCCCGTCCGGGAGGCGTTGCGCATTCCCCAGACCGGCAACGGCGAACTGTTCCACAACGTGAGCATCACCTTCCGCTCCGAGCGGCTCACCGAGCTCCTGGGCGACCTGCGCTTCATCGTCTGCTACCTGATGCGCCCGGGCGCCGACGGGGCGCTGCTTCCCGTCGACAACGAAACGCAGTGGGTCTTCCACGCCCCCTGGCACCCGGAGACGGGCGAGACCCTGGAGGACTTCACCGACGAGCGCTGCGCGGCGCAGATCCGCGAGGCGATCGGCGTACCCGACCTGGACGTCGAGATCGGCGGCACGGCGCCCTGGCACGCGGCGGAGCGGGTCGCCGAGCAGTACTCGGTCGGCAGGGTCTTCCTGGTGGGTGACGCGGCCCATGAGATGGCCCCCACCGGCGCGTTCGGCTCCAACACCGGCATCCAGGACGCGCACAACCTGGCCTGGAAGATCGCGGCCGTGCTGGACGGCTCCGCCGGAGTCGAGCTGCTCGACACCTACGAGGCCGAGCGGCTGCCGGTGGCCCGGGCCACGAGCGAGCGCGCTTCCGCCCGTTCGGCCGAACACAGCCACCCCGGCTACGTGCCGCCCCCCACCATGGGCGGCGGCCCGGGCAGCGGGGTCCTCACCACGGCGATGGGCTACTGCTACCCGCGCGGCGCGGTCCTCGGCGGCGAGCCCGGGCGGCCCGTCATCCCGGAGGCGCTGCGCCTGAAGGGCGACACCGGTACCCGGGCGCCGCACATGTGGGTGACCAGGGCCGGTGCGCGGATCTCCACGCTTGACCTCTACGAGCGGTCGTTCGTACTGCTCAGCGGCCACGGGACACCGTGGCAGGAGGCGGCGCGGCAGGTGGCGCGGCGGCTGTCGGCGCGACTGGACGCCTACACCATCGGCCGCGCCCAGGACGCCGACCTGATTCCGGAGGGCGACGCCGACTGGACCGAGGTCCACGCGATGACGGCCGGGGGCGCGGTGCTCGTACGGCCGGACGGATTCGTGGCGTGGCGGTCCGAGGACGCGGTGGCCGATCCCGAGGCAGTGCTCCTCGACGTCCTCTCGACGGTGCTGCGCCGGGCGTGACCGCTTCACGACCCCTTCCGCCGGCCGTGCGTGCGGCCGGCGGAAGGGACTCAGCGGCAGGCCGGGCGGACTCGGCCGCAGCGTCACCGGCCGACTCAGCGGGCGACTCAGCGGGCGACTCAGCGGCCGGCTCAGCGGCCGGCTCAACGGCCGGCTCAACGGCCGGCTCAACGGCCGGCTCAACGGCCGGCTCAACGGCCGGCTCAACGGCGGGCTCAACGGCGGGCCCAGCGGCCGACTCAGCGGCAGGCCCAGCAACCGGCCCAGCAGCCCGGGTTACGCCATCCGGGTCGTCGGCGGTGGAGTGCGGAACCGGCGCCCTTGGCGGCCTTCCCGGTGGTCCGGCCCGCGTAGCAGGCGACCACGACCGCGATCGCCGCCAGTTCCTCGGGGGCGGCCACGCCCTTCTCGACACGCAGCAGGCTCGCTATGGGGACATCGTTCGACATCGGCACGGCCTCTCGTACGGGGGCTGCGCCGCATGCGCCCGATCGCGCGAGGGTCGGACCGACGCGGCGATGACGCGGGCTGCACGCGGGTGGCTCGGCGCGCTGACGGGACGTGGCCCGTGCCTGCGAACCGGCCGGCGGACCCTTGTCGGGTCACCAGGACTCCTGACGCGACCGACGCTACAAGCGCCCGGCGGAACCGGCATTCCGGGGAGGCCGCCGCTGCGCCTTCCGTCCGCGCGGGGCGGCGGGCGCGGTTCGGCCTGCCGCGCCCCTTCCGCCCCCGCACCGCCACCGGGCCGTCCGTGAGCGGCCACCGGCCCCTGGTGTGCCGGGGCTGTTCCAGCCACCTGTACGCGGTCTGCACCAGGGACCACGCCGGGCGGAACAGGGCCGGGCAGTGGGAGGTCGATCACGAGACGCCCGTACTGTGCCCGCTCGAAGGGCTGTTGCCGCTGACCGGGACGGCGGCCGACGTCCACGACCTGCCCGGCGCGGAAGAGGTCCTGGGCCCGCGGGGTTGAAGCACAGGAGGTTGGGCCGTACGGGTGAGCCGCGTGCGGCGCCGATCATCGCCCGGCGCCGATCATCGCGCGGTGACCAGCGCGGTCCCGGGTCGCCCTCACGTGGCCGGGTGACCCGCAGCGGCGCAGCCGCACCCCCGCACCTGAACCGCCCCGCCCTTCAACGAGTGAACTCCCGCTGCCCCGCAGCCCTTTCCCGGCTCCATGTCTTGACGCCTGCGGGGGTGGGGAGCACAGTGTCGATCGGCGCTGCGTGAGAGCGCTCTCAAGACGGTGAGACTCACTGGCTCTTCCCCCGTACCGCGCCGCTCCACGGCGCCTCAGAGAGGGCACCCATGCGTGAGACATCCGGCACAAAACGTCAGACCGCCCGGCGGGCCGTCATGGCCGCGCTCGGCACGGCGGCCGTGGTGGCGGCCGCCGCCGCGGCCGTCACCCTGCCCGCCAACGCCGCGGCTCCCCCGGTTCCGCCCGGCTGGTCCCAGGTCTTCCTGGACGACTTCAGCGGGGCGGCGGGATCCGGCGTGAACACCGCGAACTGGCAGTACACCACCGGTACGAGCTACCCCGGCGGGCCCGCCAACTTCGGCACCGGCGAGATCGAGACGATGACCGCCGACGCCGCCAACGTCTCGCTCGACGGCGCGGGAAACCTGCGCATCACACCGAGGCGGGACGCCGCGGGCAACTGGACCTCCGGCCGCATCGAGACCAAGCGGGCCGACTTCCAGCCCCCTGCGGGCGGCACCTTACGCACCGAGGCACGCATCCAGATGCCGAACGTCACGGGTGCGGCGGCCAAGGGCTACTGGCCCGCGTTCTGGATGCTGGGAGCCCCGTACCGCGGCAACTGGTGGAACTGGCCCGCTGTCGGGGAGCTCGACATCCTGGAGAACGTCCAGGGCATCAACAACGTCTGGTCCACCATGCACTGCGGCACCAGCCCGGGCGGCCCCTGCAACGAGAAGTCCGGCATCGGCGGTCAGCACGTCTGCCCGGGCACCAGCTGCCAGGGCGGCTTCCACACCTACGCCGTGGAGTGGGACCGGTCCACCGAGGTGGAGGAGATGCGCTTCTCCGTCGACGGGCTCAACTACCACACGGTCCGGGCGAGTCAGGTGGACGCCACCACCTGGGCCAATGCCACGAACCACGGTTACTTCATCATCCTGAACGTCGCCATGGGCGGTGAGTTCCCGGCGGCCTTCGGCGGCGGACCCGACGCGGGCACCCAGCCCGGCCACCCCATGGTGGTCGACTACGTGTCCGTACTCACCTCGACCGGAGGCACCGCCCCGCCCACCACTCGTCCGCCCACCACTCGTCCGCCGACCACTCCCCCGCCGACGACGCCTCCCAGCACCCCGCCGGCCGGCAACCGTGACGCGTACTCCGCGATCGAGGCCGAGTCGTACGACGACCAGGCGGGGGTGGCCAAGGAGACCACCACGGACACGGGCGGCGGCCAGAACCTGACGGCGATCCGCAACGGCGACTGGGCCGTCTACAGGGGCGTCGACTTCGGTCCCCGCGCCGCGAAGCAGTTCTACGCTCGCGTCGCCGGCGGCGCCACGAGCGGGGTCAGCGGACTGGTCGAGGTCCGGCTCGACAGCCGGACCGGCCCACCGGTCGGCAGCTTCTCCGTCGCCGACACGGGCGGCTGGCAGAGCTGGCGGACGATCCCGGTCAACATCGACCCGCTCACGGGCACGCACGACGTCTACCTGACCTTCACCAGCGGCCAGCCCGCCGACTACGTGAACGTCAACTGGTTCGCATTCGGCCACTGACGGACCGGGCCGGGCGCTCACCGACGTTCCACACCGCGCTCCCCGACGTTCCACACCGCGCTCATCGACGTGACCCGCCGACGGGCCCCGCCCGGTACCTCCGGGCGGGGCCCGTCCACCGGCCGCCGCCCGTCGCCCCGCGTGACTCCGGTCACTTCGGGTGACGGAAGGGACATGAGTGCCGGGGGACGGGGCATGAGCGGGCCTTGCCAGATCACCGCGGGTCCGCCGCGGTGCGGAACCGGAGGTACAGCGCGTCATGTCGGAGCGACAAACCATTCACACAGCCGGGACGTGGAGGTCCGCGGTCTCAGGAGCCACCAGGGAGATCGTGGATCCGGCGGACGCCACCGTCCTCGCCGTGGTCGCCGAGGGCGGCACCGCCGACACCGACGCGGCCGTCAGCGCCGCACGCGCCGCCTTCGACGGCGGGGAGTGGCCGGGCACCCCGGTCGCCGAGCGGGCCGCACTGCTGCGCCGCACGGCGGACCTGCTCCAGCGTGACCGCGAGCGCATCGGCCTCCTGGAGAGCCGGGACGCGGGCAAGACGCTCGAAGAGGGCCGCGTGGACGTGGACTGCGTCAGCGACGCCTTCCGCTACTTCGCCGACCTCGTCACCGGTGAGGGCGCCGGCCGGGTCGTGGACGCGGGATCCCCCGACATCCACAGCGTCGTCGTCCATGAGCCGGTCGGGGTGTGCGCCCTGATCACCCCGTGGAACTACCCGATGCTCCAGGCCAGCTGGAAGATCGCCCCGGCCCTGGCGGCGGGCAACACCTTCGTCGTCAAGCCGAGCGAGATCACTCCGCTGACCACGGTGGCCCTCGTCGAGCTGCTGGTGGAGGCGGGGCTACCCGCCGGAGTCGCCAATCTGGTCACCGGTCCTGGCGATCCGGTCGGCGCCCGCCTCGCCGCCCACCCCGATGTCGACCTGGTCTCCTTCACCGGTGGGCTCGCCAGCGGTACGAAGGTCATGCGCGCGGCCGCCGACACGGTGAAGAAGGTCGCCCTCGAACTCGGCGGCAAGAACCCCAACGTGGTGTTCGCCGACGCCTGCGCCACCGAGGAAGGGTTCGACACCACCGTCGACCAGGCGCTCAACGCCGCCTTCATGCACAGCGGGCAGGTGTGCTCGGCCGGTTCGCGGCTGATCATCGAGGAGTCGCTGCGCGAGCGGTTCGTCGCCGAACTCTCCCGGCGCGCCGAGAAGATCCGCCTCGGCCGCGGCACCGACCCCGGCGTCGAGTGCGGCCCGCTGGTCTCGGCCGCCCAGCTCGCGCGGACGGAGTCGTACGTCGCCTCCGCGCTCACCGAGGGCGCCGTGCTGCGGGCCGGCGGCGAACGGCCCGCGGGCCCCGGCTACTTCTACCGCCCCACCGTGCTCGACCGCTGCCACCGCCGCATGCGGGTCGTGCGCGAAGAGGTCTTCGGACCGGTCCTGACCGTCGAGACCTTCCGTACCGAGGACGAGGCCGTCGCGCTCGCCAACGACACCGAGTACGGGCTGGCCGGCGCCGTCTGGACGGCGGATCAGGGCCGTGCCCGGCGGGTAGCCGGGCGGCTGCGCCACGGCACCGTATGGATCAACGACTTCCACCCCTACCTGCCGCAGGCGGAGTGGGGCGGCTTCGGAAAGTCCGGCATCGGGCGCGAGCTCGGCCCGTCGGGTCTGGCCGAGTACCGAGAGACCAAGCACGTGTACCAGAACCTCGCTCCGCGCCCCGTGCGCTGGTTCGCGGGCTGAGGGGCAGGAGAGACATGACCACCCCCACGCACCATCACACCCCCACGCACACCGCAGACGACCATGACCCCGCCCCCGCCCGGGGGCAGGCCGGGGAGCCGGAGCAGTCACAGGAGTACGACTACGTCGTGGTCGGCGGCGGCACCGCCGGCTCCGTGATCGCTTCCCGCCTCACCGAGGACCCGGACGTCACCGTCGCCGTCATCGAGGGCGGGCCCAGCGACGTCGACCGCCCCGACGTCCTCACCCTGCGCCGCTGGATGGGCCTGCTCGGCGGGGAGCTCGACTACGACTACCCCACCACCGAGCAGCCGCGCGGCAATTCCCACATCAGGCACAGCCGGGCCCGCGTACTGGGCGGCTGCTCCTCGCACAACACCCTCATCGCCTTCAAGCCGCTGCCGTCCGACTGGGACGAGTGGTCGGAGGCGGGCGCCGAGGGCTGGCACGCGGCGGCCATGGACCCGTACTTCGACCGGCTCCTCAACAACATCGTGCCGGTGGACGAGGCCGACCGCAACGCCATCGCCCGCGACTTCGTGGACGCGGCCCAGAGCGCGCTGGGCGTGCCCCGCGTCGAGGGCTTCAACCGGAAGCCGTTCCACGAGGGCGCCGGGTTCTTCGACCTCGCCTACCACCCGGAGGACAACAAGCGTTCGTCGGCCTCGGTGGCGTACCTCCACCCGGTCATGGACGAGCGGCCGAACCTGAAGCTGCTGCTGGAGACCTGGGCGTACCGCCTGGAACTGGAGGGCACCCGGGCGCGCGGCGTGCGCGTCCGGGCCAAGGACGGCACGCGGTCACTGGTCAGGGCCCGCCGCGAGGTGCTGCTGTGCGCGGGCGCGGTCGACACCCCGCGGCTGCTGCTGCACTCCGGCATAGGCCCTCGCCGGGACTTGGAGGCCCTGGGCATCCCGGTGGTCCACGACCTGCCGGGGGTCGGCGAGAACCTCCTCGACCACCCCGAGTCGGTGATCGTCTGGGAGACCAACGGCCCGATCCCCGAGAACTCGGCGATGGACAGCGACGCGGGGCTGTTCGTCCGGCGCGACCCCGACTCCCCGGGGCCCGACCTGATGTTCCACTTCTACCAGATCCCCTTCACGGACAACCCGGAGCGGCTCGGCTACGAACGCCCCGCCCACGGCGTCTCGATGACCCCCAACATCCCCAAGCCGCGCAGCCGCGGCCGCCTCTACCTCACCAGCGCCGACCCGGAGGCCAAACCCGCCCTCGACTTCCGGTACTTCACGGACGAGGACGACTACGACGGCCGGACCCTGGTGGACGGAATCAAGCTGGCCCGCGAGATCGCCGCCACCGAGCCGCTGGCCGGATGGCTGCGGCGCGAGGTCTGTCCCGGCCCCGAGATCACCGACGACGAGGCGCTGAGCACCTACGCCCGTTCGGTGGCGCACACCGTCTACCACCCCGCCGGCACCTGCAAGATGGGCGCCGGCGACGACGAAAGGGCCGTTGTGGCACCGGACTTGAAGGTTCGCGGTCTCGACGGCCTGCGCATCGCCGACGCCTCCGTCTTCCCGACGATGCCCGCGGTCAACCCGATGATCGGAGTACTCATGGTCGGCGAGAAGGCCGCCGAGCTGCTGCGAGGCGAGGCCCGGTGAACGCCACGCCCACCGTCTCCGGCATGCCCGGCCCTGGCGGCGGCCTCGGCTCCCCCGGCGCCGTGGACTCCCGCGACACCCCCGACTCCGGCAGCAGCCCCGGCTCCGTCGGCACCCCTGTCTTCTCCGTCGAGGGCCTGTGGAAGGTCTTCGGCCCCCGGCGCAAGGCCGCCCGGGTCCCGGGCTCCGAGCTCGCCGCGTTGCCCGCCGCCGAACTGCGCGAGCGGACCGGCTGCACCGCCGCCGTCCGCGACGTCACCTTCGACGTCCGCAAGGGCGAGGTCTTCGTCGTCATGGGCCTGTCCGGCTCGGGCAAGTCCACCCTGGTCCGCTGCCTGACCCGGCTCATCGAGCCCACGGCCGGATCCCTCTCCATCGATGGCGAGGACGTGCTCGCCATGGATCCGGCCCGGCTTCGCGCCTTGCGCCGCCACCGCGCCGCCATGGTCTTCCAGCACTTCGGACTGCTGCCGCACCGCACCGTTCTGGACAACGTTGCCTACGGTCTGGAGATCCAGGGCATGAGCCGCACCGACCGGCGCGCCAGGGCGGCCGAGATGGTCGTCAAGGTCGGCCTCGAAGGCCTGGAGGACCGTCGGCCAGGACAGCTGTCCGGCGGCCAGCAGCAGCGCGTCGGCCTCGCCCGCGCCCTGGCGGCCGACCCGGAAGTGCTGCTGTTCGACGAGCCCTTCAGCGCACTCGACCCGCTGATCCGCCGCGAGATGCAGGACGAGGTGGCCCGACTCCACCACGACGAGGGCCGCACGATGGTCTTCATCACCCACGACCTGTCCGAGGCGCTGCGCCTCGGCGACCGCATCGCGCTGATGCGCGACGGCCGGATCGTGCAGCTCGGCACCCCTGAGGAGATCGTGGGCTCGCCCGCCGACGCGTATGTACGGGACTTCGTCCGTGACGTGCCGCGCGAGCAGGTGCTCACCGTACGCAGCGCGATGCGCCCCGCCGCGGCCGGCGAGGCCGACCAGGGCCCGGCGCTCGCCCCCGGGGCCACCGTGGTGGAAGCCATCGAGGCCGTCGCCCGCAGCGGCGGCCCGGCGCGGATCGTCGACGACGGCCGGTGCCTCGGGGTCGTCGACGACGCGGGGCTGCTCGCCGTCGTGGCCGGCCTTCCGGCCGCGGTCGGCCGGGGGGTGGCGGCATGACGCGCCGAGCCCTCCGCACTGCCCCTGTCCCCGGAACCGGGAGGTGGTGCGGATGACCACGACGACCACCACACCCGTACGCGAGCCCGAACGGCGGGGCCGGCCCGAACAGCCCGAGCGGCCAGGCGCGGGTGAACGGCCCCAGGGCCCGCGGTCCGCCGCCGCCGGCTCGCCCGGCCTCCGTCGTCCGAAGGCCCTGCCGCTGCGCCACCGCGTCGGCCGCCGGCTCCTGCCCCTCGCCGTCGCCGCCGTGCTGCTCGTCCCGCTCGCGGTCGTCTTCCCCGGCGCCGGCACCTGGCCCGCATCCTTGACCGTCGACCTGTCCGGGCCGCTCGGCCGGGCCGGCGACTGGATCATCGAGAACCGCGACGGCCACCCTCTCTTCCTCTACTTCTTCGGACATGTCAGCAACGTCGTGGTGACGTCCGTCCGCGCGGTGTACCTCGTCCTGCTCGCCGCCGGCTGGATCGGCGTCACCGCCCTGGCCGGCCTGGTCGCCTGGCGCCTGGCGGGCATGCGGCTCGCCGCGACCTGCGTCGCCGCGTTCGCCGCGTGCGGGCTGCTCGGCATGTGGGTACCGACGATGCAGACCCTCGCACTGATGGTCGTAGCCGTCGCCGCCTCCGTCGCGCTCGGCGCCCTGCTGGGTCTGGCCGCCGGGCTGTCGCCGCGGGCTGGCCGCGCGCTGCGCCCGGTGCTCGACACCATGCAGGTGCTGCCCGCCTTCGCCTATCTGCTGCCGATGGTGCTGGTCTTCGGCATCGGCGTGCCAGCAGCCGTCCTCGCCACCGTCGTGTACGCGGCTCCGCCGATGGCCCGGCTCACCGCGCTCGGCCTGCGCCAGGCCGACCCGGGGGTGCTGGAGGCCGCGGCCTCGCTCGGCGCGACCGGACGCCAGCGCCTCCTCACCGCGCGGCTGCCGCTGGCCCGCCGGCAGCTCCTGCTCGGCGTCAACCAGGCCGTCATGATGGCGCTGTCCATGGCCGTCATCGCCTCGGTGATCGGCGCGGGCGGCCTCGGCGACCGGGTCTACCAGGCCCTCGCCTCGGTCGACGTCGGTGCGGCGCTCGCCGCCGGCATCCCCATCGTGCTGCTCGCGGTGGTCCTCGACCGCACCGCCGACGCGGCAGGCACCCGGCTGGGGGCCGCCCCGGTCCCCTCGGCCGAACGGTCCGTGCTGCGCCGGGTGTTCGCCGGCTGGTACGGGCGCGTGCTCACCGTCCTCGCGGCCGTCGCCGCCGCCGTCGCGGGCCGGATCGCGGGCACCTCCCTGTGGCCCGAGTCCTGGACCGTGCCGATCGCCGAGCCCGTCAACCGGGCGGTCGCCTGGATGACCGACCACCTCTACTCCGGAGTACCCGTCGTCGGCGGCACCGCCGACTGGGCGGCCCGCTTCACCGGCTGGGTCCTCGACCCTCTGCGCTCCGGGCTGCAGGCCACGCCCTGGTGGCTGCTCCTGATCGTGGTCGGCGCGCTCGGTCTCCTCGCCGGCACCTGGCGTACCGCGCTGACCGCCGTGCTCGCCCTGGCCGCCATCGGTGTCCTCGGCGTGTGGGAACCCTCCCTCGACACGCTCTCGCAGGTGCTGGCCGCCGTCGCCGTCACCCTCGTACTGGGTTTCGCGATCGCCGTCGGCGCCGCCCGCAGCGCCCGCGCGCAGCATCTGCTGCGCCCGGTGCTCGACGTGTGCCAGACCATGCCCCAGTTCGTCTATCTCATCCCGGTGGTCGCGCTGTTCGGCGTCGGTCGCGGGCCGGCCGCGGCCGCCGCCGTCGTGTACGCGCTGCCCGCCGTGGTCCGCATCACCACCGAGGGCCTGCGCGGGGTGAATCCGGCGGCCCTGGAGTCGGCCCGCTCCCTCGGCGCCACCGGCTCGCAGCAGCTGCGCCAGGTCCAGCTTCCGCTCGCCCGCCCCGCGTTGCTGCTCGCCGTGAACCAGGCGGTGGTGCTGGTCCTCGCCGTCGTCATCATCGGCGGTCTGGTCGGCGGCGGTGCTCTCGGCTACGACGTCGTCCTCGGCCTCGCCCAGGGCGACCTGGCCACGGGGCTGGTGGCCGGCGCGGCGATCGTGTGCCTCGGCCTGATGCTCGACCGCGTCACCCAGCCAGCGAAGGAGGCCTGACATGCCGGTACGACACCACGGGCGAGGCCGGGGCCGACGCGTCGTCGCCGCGCTCGCCGCCGCGACCTCCCTCGCCGCCCTCAGCGGCTGCGGCGCGGCCGACATGACCCGCCAGTCCTCCCCGTACGCCGCCGCGCAGGGCGCGAAGACCGTCACCCTCTCCGTCCAGTCCTGGGTGGGCGCCCAGGCGAACACCGCCGTCGCCGCCTACCTGCTGGAACACGAGCTGGGCTATCGCGTCGACACGGTCCAGGTGGACGAGGTCCCCGCGTGGGACGCGCTCAGCCAGGGCCGGGTCGACGCGATCCTGGAGGACTGGGGCCACCCGGAGCAGGAGAAGCGGTACGTCCAGGACAAGAAGACCATCACCCCGGGCGGCGACCTGGGCGTGACCGGCCACATCGGCTGGTTCGTGCCGACGTACTTCGCCGAAGCGCATCCGGACGTCACCGACTGGAAGAACCTCGACAAGTACGCGGACCAGCTGCGTACCGCCGAGAGCCGCGGCAAGGGCCAGCTGCTGGACGGCTCCCCCTCGTACGTCACGAACGACAAGGCGCTGGTGAAGAACCTGGGCCTGGACTTCGAGGTGGTCTTCGCGGGCTCCGAGGCTGCGCAGATCACCCAGATCAAGCAGTTCGCGAAGGAGCGCAAGCCCTTCCTGACCTACTGGTACAAGCCCCAGTGGCTGTTCGAGCGGGTCCCGATGACGGAGGTGGCGCTTCCCGAGTACCGGGAGGGGTGCGACGCCGACGCGGAGAAGGTGGCCTGCGCCTATCCCCACACACCGCTCCAGAAGTATCTGAACACGCGCTTCGCGCAGCGGGGCGGCAAGGCGGCCGCCTTGCTGAAGAAGTTCCACTGGAGCGTCGAGGAGCAGAACGAGGTGGCCCTGATGATCGCCGAGGAGAAGCTGCCTCCGGAGCAGGCGGCGAAGCGGTGGGTGGAGCGCAACGAGCAGGTGTGGAAGCCGTGGACGCGCTGATCCGCCGCCCGCGCTGACGCCTGCCGCTCGCACCGGAAGAACCGGGGCCGCTCGCACCAGCATGGGGCGGGGCGCCCCCGGTCGTGGGGGGGGGGGCGCGGTCTGGGGGGTGGGGCGCTGGCGCCGGCG
>NZ_JBEXNN010000023.1:0-93806 GCF_040611115.1 Streptomyces sp. NPDC003038 | reverse complement strand
TTTTGCTTGTTGTTAGCCGTCGACCCCCCCCCCCCCCCCCCCCGGCGGGCCGGCGCCCCCCGCCCGCCCCCCCCCGCGGGGGGTTTCGGGCCGCTGACGGGGTGTCGGCGGCAGGCCGGAGTGGCGCCGCAGACCCATGATGGAGGGAGAAGTCGCGCCCCGGCGGCCCGCTCCTGTGAGACGCGGGCAGATGTGGGTACGCGCAGCTTGACCGTGACATCACCCTGCTGGTGAAAGGAAGGTCTGTCGTGCCAAGAGGATCCAGCGCCAAGAGAGAGCGCCAGTACGAGCACATCAAGGAGTCCGGCGAGGACCGCGGCATGTCCGAGGACCGCGCCAAGGAGATGGCCTCGCGAACGGTGAACAAGGAACGGGCCCGCTCCGGCGAGTCGAAGACGTCCAGCCGCAGCTCCACCCAAGGCAAGTCCGCGTCGCAGCGCGGCGGGCAGAAGTCCAAGTCGGGTGGCGGCAGCTCCTCCTCCTCCTCTTCGTCCGAGCGCACTCGGGACGAGCTCTACGAGGAGGCGAAGAAGCGCGGCATCGAAGGCCGCTCCACCATGAACAAGCAGCAGCTCAAGAGCGCTCTCGGCCACTGAGGCCGCGCCGCCGGTACCCACGGCGGAGCCTCACCCCGGGCGCACCGCCCGGTGGTGCTTGTCGCACCACCGCACCACGCATCCCAGGAGCAGCAGATGACCGAGCGCAAGAACCCGAGGACGAGCACACCCTCGCAGTCCCCGGGTGAGAGCGGCGACGAAGAGGCCCGGAAGGAGGCGGAGGAAGCCGTTGTGCCCGGTACCGGCGACGGCGAGGCCGCAGACGCACTGACCCCGAACACCGGCGCGCAGCGCCGCTCCGCCAAGCGGGAGCGGCCGCAGGAGTGAATACGACCTAGAGCGGCCTGCCAGGGCAGCGATCGTCCAGAACGGGGCGGACGGGTCACGCTCGAACAGGCAGCCGCACCAGAGAGTTGGGGGCGCGGCGGCTGCCGCGCCCCCCGGGGGCCTCTGCCTGTCCGGTCGCCGTCGTACGCCGCTGCCGGTCGAGCGGTACCTCACCGGCGCCGCTCGCTGTACCGGCCCTCCCTCCTGCGGGCGCCCGGGCGCCCCGGGCGCCCGGTCATCCTCCGTGGCCCCCGGTGCGCGATCCGCAGGGCGAGTCACGCGCTGGTCGGCACGCCCGCGTTCGCGAGAATGTCGCGTGCCGGCAGCGCGGTGCTCTGGGCGGCGGTCAGGCCGGAGGCCGCCAAGTGGGCGTCCACGATCCGAAGGTCGACCGCGTATCCGGCGAAGTCCGGCAGGCCGGCGGGCTGGTGCCCCATGTGCTGCGCGGTGGCGTCGCCGTATACGTACGCGGGCAGGTTCTGCATCCCGGCCACGTCGATCCCGCCCGCGACCTTCTCGTAGACGTCGTCCAGTTCCGCGCTGGACAGCGCCGTCGCCCAGGGCCCCATGGCCGGCTCGCCCGCGCCAGTTCCCGTACGAACGCCTCGGCCAGCCCTTCGGCCACGACCTGCTCGCCGACCGTTACCGACACCGGATACCAGACCACATTGGCGTAGCTCACGTCGTGGTGGAGCTCGTGCGCGGCGACGTAGCCGATCTTCGCCAGGCTGGTCTCGGTGGGCCACATCGTCAGCTGGATCGCCCCCGGGATACCGCCCATACCGAGGTAGCCGGCGTTGAGGCCCGTCAGAAGCTCGTCGTCGGGGTCGCCGAGCACCAGGACGACGTGCACGTTCTCGGCGCTCTTGATCCCGGGCGCCGCCCGGTTGAGTCGCTCCCACGCCGCGGCGAGGCGGTCTTCGATCTGGTGCCACACCCCGGCGTCCCGCATCTGCTCCAGGGCCGTCAGGTAGCGCGGGTCTTCACGGTCGATCCGGAAGCCGCTGCCCAGCTGGTGCATCTGGACCATGTCCACGTCCACGCCCACCGTGGACATCACGCTCTGCAGCGGGCTGAGCATTTCCCGTAGGGCGTCGGGCCGCTCCTCCAGCGGGCGCTGCAGCAGATCGAACATCGCGGACGCCGTGTCATGAACAATGATCTTCATGACATGGGACCGTAGGGCCTCACGTTACGGAAGGATCAAGCCCTCAGTCCCTCAGTCCCTCCGGCCCCCGCCCGCACGGCAAGTCATCTGCCGGGCGCGTCACCAGAACCGTCGGATCCCGGGGTCACGGTCATGGTCATGGTCATGGGAAGCAGTGGTTCGCCTCGTCGGCGTAGAAGTCGACCCGAGTCTCCGCGGTGACGGGCAGGGCCTCTATCCCTGGCGCGCTCAAGATGTGTTCGGCCGCCTTGGCTGAGCAGCCGACGTAGGTGGACACCAGGTCGACGTCACTGGTGACGACCCAGCTGCGGTCATGCGGCCACCAGAACTCGGGGCTCTCCGTGATACCCACATCCGCGGCTACGGCCGCCCGCACAGCCTCCAGGTCAGTCAGGGAGGAGCGCCGGATCAGCGGTGCGCCTCGCCCCACAACAAAGCCGCGAGGTCGTAGGCGAAGAAGACGGGCTGGTCGCCCGTCGTCCGCGCGAGGGCACGCGCCAGTGCCTGCGGGGTGCGGATGTCGGGTTGTCCGCTGTCAACGTCGCAGTCGGTAGGGCGTACGGTCTCGGGTCCCGTCTGATCGGGAGCAGTTGCCGTCCCCGACGGACCATGCCGCCCAAGGGCCCCCTCAGCCGGCTGCGGGTCGGTTGTCAGTGGGCGGTGGCAGGATCGGGTCCATGACTCTCGCCGTACCGACCTTCGACCAGTGGCGCACCATCGACCTGGCCACCGCCCGTCGCATCGGGCAGGAGGCGGCGGGGCACGTGGGCGGACGGCTGGTCCTGGCCGAGACCGTGGAGCACCTCGGTGGGCCCCTGCACCGGGTGCGGATCGAGCGGGACGGGCAGGACTTCGCCCTGATACCGGGCGGGACCGTGCGGCTCGGCTTCGACCTGGACGCCTGGCAGCCCACGCCCTCGCAGGCGGCGGACTACGCGGAGAGCCTGAGCCAGGGCTTCGGCAACGGACCCGATCTGAAGGCGTTCCTCGCCGGAGAGCTCAGCCCGGTTCGGAGCGTGACGGTGGCCGGCCTCTTCATGGCCGTGGAGGACGAGGAGTTCTACGCCTTCCCCGACGAGCTACCCGGTCTGCTCGCCGCACGCGGGCTGCGAATGCCGAGCGCCGACGAGTGGGAGCACGCCTGCGGCGCCGGGGCCGACACCCTCTTCCGCTGGGGCAGCGAGTGCCCGCTGGGGGAGCCCTCGTACGGGGGCACCGGCGGGGTGCGGCACGAGCCGAACGCCTTCGGGCTGCACATCGCGTACGACTCCTACGGCAGGGAGCTGAGCAGCGACTGGGGGGCCGTTCACGGTGGTGACGGCGGCGAGGCAGCCTGCGGCGGCTACGGGGCGCTGCGGGAGTGGCTGCCGCTGGCCACGGCCCACCGCAATCCCGGGATGGCCGAGTTCCTGTACGGCCCCGATGCGGAGGACGAGGACCCCTACACCCGGCCGGTGATCACGCTCTCCTGAAGCGCGGGCCGGTAGGCGGCCTGCGCGGCGTCAGGATCACATCGAGGATGTCCCGCCTTCCCGCTGGGCAGGGGAACCACATGCCGGTCCATGGGCGTTCTGCGCCGACGGGGCGGCGAGGTGCGCTGCAGGACCGCGTCCGGGCGCAGTCAGACGGTGCGGCCGCAGGCACGCAGCTGGTCGCCCCTCGGCATCTGACTCTTGGCGGAGCGCTTGCCCACCTGCCACCTGGTGGAAGACGAGCAGGACCGGCGGGTGCACGCGCTCGTACTCCTCCGGGGCGGGTGCGGGCCAGCGGGTGCGCCACAGCGGCTGCTCGATGCCGTCGGTGTCCTTCTCCTGTTTCTTGAAGAACCGTGCGGCGGCGATCCTTCCGACGACGCAGGCACCGGGAAGTCTCTTGCGGCCCTGTCCTTGGCACTTGAACTCGCCCGGCACCGGCAGCCCGAAGAGGCGGTTCCACTGCGGATGGCGGCCGACGAACGGTATGGCGAACCGCTCGCTCCTCTGCGACGCGAGGCGGTCACTCGGCACTGACGGTGGGGACCATCACCGCCGTACTTGCGATATGGGCTGTCTCCACTTGGCTTTGTTCACGGGCCGTGGGCTCTGGCACACATTCCGTGAAAGCTCTTGTTGGTCTCGCGCCAGCCGGCGGAACGAGTCGCATGACCAGCACCGATCGGGAGTTACACGGGCCCGGCGAAGCCGCACTCAAGATCGCTCACGGAATGTGTGCCAGAACCGACTCGTGAAGTCGGTTGTTCACGGGTTTGGGTTCTGGCTCATATTCCGTGTCGCTGAAGCGCCAGTGTGACTCTGCCGAAGCGCACGTGCCCGAGCGCACGACAAGCGCGAGGTCACACACGTGGGGCCGATGGAAAGACCGCCTGGACTGCGTCGGCGAGGCCACCTCGGACTGATGGCCAAGCGGGACGAGCCGCCCCACGCTCCCAGCCGACGTACATCCCCTGCCCTACCTTCACCGTCTCAACGACGAACTCTCACCGCTGCATGGAGCGAGAACAGAATCAGCACTACTACGGCGAACGATCAGACAGAAGCCCGTCCCACTGTTCTGTCGATCAGGCCGGACAGAGGCCACCGTCAATGAGAATGGGACATGCGAAGTGCGAGCCTGAGGGTCGTCCTCCTGCGGCGGAGTCCGGCCTGGAGTCCAAGATCGATTGTCAGTGGTGGATGAGAAGATCGGAGCATCGAGTCGGAAAACCGGGGGGAGCCCTCATGTCCGGAAACCAGAACTACATCAATCACGTTGCTCTCGTGTTGGACGCCAGTTCGTCCATGTCGCACCTGAGTCGTAAGGTCGTCGAAGTCGCCGACCAGCAGATTGCATATCTGGCCCGCCGATCGCAGGAACTGGACCAGGAAACCCGCGTCACGGTGTACGTCTTCGCAGACAAGGTGGAGTGCGTCATCTACGACAAGGACGTGCTGCGAATGCCGTCCCTGAAGCAGCTGTACCGGGCCGGTGGAATGACGGCTCTGCTGGCGGCCACGCTGAAGTCACAGCAGGAGCTGGCGCAGACCGCTCAGCTCTACGGCGACCACAGCTTTCTCACGTTCGTACTGACCGACGGTCAGGAGAACGCAAGTCACCGCTGCCCGGATGCCGCTACCAGGAGCCCTCGTGAACTGGTGCAGGCCGTGGCCACGATGATCGAGACGCAGAAAGACAACTGGACTCTGGCTGTCCTTGTGCCGGACCAGATGGGCAAGCGCGAGGCCATGCAGTGCGGCTTCCCGAAGGACAACATTGCCATCTGGGACGCCACGAGCACACAAGGCCTGGAGGAAGCCGGACAGGTCATCCTGAAGGCCACCGAGAACTTTATGATGGGCCGCACCAAGGGAATCCGGGGATCACGGGCGGTGTTCTCCACGGGTGCAGAGGCGGTCAACAAAGAAACCATCGAGGCAGCCGGTCTCACCCCGGTCGATCCGTCCCAGTACCAGCTCATTCCCGTCGCCCGCGAAGCGGCGATCCGGGACTGGGTCATCGAGGTCGGGCACAGTTACCGAACCGGTTGTGCGTTCTACCAGCTGAGCAAGTCAGAAAAGATCCAGGCGCGGAAGCAGATTGCGGTACTGGAAAAGAAGACGGACCGGGTGTACACGGGGCCGGCGGCCCGCGCCCTGCTCGGCCTCCGTGACACAGAAGCTCGCGTCAAGCCGGACCACAACGACGACTTCACGATCTTCGTGCAGAGCACCAGCGTGAACCGGAAGCTGGTACCGCGCACGCGGCTCCTGCTGATGATCTGACGCCTTGGATGCCCCACCAGTCCAACTGGCGGGGCATCCGTCATGTTCGTCTGCACCGCGGGTCCGTACGGAGCGGCGGGAGCACGGGAGCTGTCAACCCACCTCCAGCCGAACCGTCAACCCGTCACAAAGCGTGCACGCTCCACGGAAAGCGAGCCAGAACATGGGTTCTCGCGGCGCCCCAAGGTGATGTCTCGGCCTGTGATCTTCGCTGAGGAGCTGTGGCCTCAGCCTGGCAGGTGATTGACTACGCCGCATGGACCTCGCGCGAGCGTTCCCTACCCGCACGGACGGGCTGGCGAGCCCTTCCGGTCAGGGCGCCGGCCGGTATTGCCTCGCCCGACGGGATGGCCTGTGATGAGTGTCGGTGGCGTGCCGCCGCAGCCCGGCCCTGGCTCCATGGCTTGGGATGCGCCCCCTTTCGACCCCGAACTGAGTGTGGCACTGGCAGCTCTGGGGGACGAGGCGAGGGAACCGTTCACCCTGGAAAACCTTGCGGCCCGGCAGGAGCGGGATGCCGCGGCCCGGCCCAGGCCGACGGTCCGGGATCTCCAGGCCGACGGCCTCTTCGAGGTAGATGAGCTGCGTGTGCCGGGAGCGTCGGGCGGGCAAGACCTCACGCTCGTGAGCGCACGGCCCGCCGGGATCTCCGGGCCGCTGCCGCTGCTGTACTACATGCACGGCGGCGGAATGATCATGGGCAATGCGTGGTCCGTACTTCCGCAGCTGCTTCGCGAATGGGCTCTCACGCTGGAGTTGGCCGTCATCTCCGTCGAGTACCGGTTGGCACCGCAGGCGCAGTACCCCGGACCGGTGGAGGACTGTTACGCCGGATTCGTCTGGGTGGCTGCCCACTCGGCCGGACTGGGTCTCGACGCGGACCGCATCATCATCGGAGGAAAGAGTGCCGGCGGCGGACTCGCCGCGGCACTCGCCCTGCTCACCCGCGACCGAGGCGGCCCCACACCGATCGGGCAACTGCTCCTGTGCCCGATGCTCGACGACCGCAACCACACCTTCTCCAGCCACCAGATGGCCGGCATCGACACCTGGGACCGAACCTCCAACGCAACCGCGTGGCAGGCCCTGCTCGGCGACCAGTACGGCGCTGCGGACCTGCCGCCCTACGCGGCTCCCGCCCGCGCTACGGATCTGTCCAAGCTGCCTCCGGCCTACATCGAGGTCGGGTCGGCCGAGACCTTCAGGGACGAGGACGTGGCCTATGCCAATGCGATCTGGCAGGCCGGTGGCCAAGCCGAACTGCACGTATGGCCCGGAGCCTTCCACGGCTTCGACACCTTCGCACCACGGGCAGCTCTCAGCCAGGACGCCCGCAACGCCCGTTCCCGCTGGCTCCGGCGCATCCTCACACAGTCCGATGCGAGCAGCGGACCTGCCCGCTGAGCACGTTACGGCGGCCGGGCGATTGAAGCCCCCCGCTCTCCCTACCGTGCGATCCGTGCGATCCGTGCGGTCCGTCCCCTCGGGCACGGCGTCCACGGGGCGGTCGGCTCGTACTCGTCGAACAGTGCACCGGGCGCGGGTCAGCCTGCCGATCGCGCGCGGGCCCGAGCCGCCCGGCGCTTGGCGGCCCGGCGTTCCTCCTCGCTCATGCCGCCGCACACACCGAGGTCCTGGCCTCCATCGAGGGCCCACTGAAGACAGTTCTCCATGACCGGGCAACGGTGGCACACCGCTTTGGCTTCTTCGATTTGGAGCAGGGCAGGCCCGCTGGAGCCCACCGGGAAGAAAAGATCGGGATCTTCCCACCGACAGGCGGCCTCGTGGCGCCAGTTCATCGTCATGCCTCCATCCAGCTCGTCCGAACCCTTCTCCACCCTCCTGGCCGATACCGGGGGCTCTATGCAGTCCCGAGGCGTCCGCTTGCCGGCTCTTCCGTCCACGGGCGGCGCCCGGCCTTCTGTTCAGCGCTTGCGGTTGGGGTAGGTGGGTCGCATGTTCAGCCATCGACGTGTGCGTACCGCGGTTGTCCTTGTGATCAGCTGGGCGGTGATGACAGGTGTGGAGCGAGGGGCAGAACATGCCCCGTGGCCAGCGGCCTTCCTCAACGGACTGGTGTGGGCCGGCGTGGTCACCGGCGCCTGGTGGTTTGCGGAGTGGACACAGATACGGCCCTCCCGGGCGCGCCCGGCTGAGGACGTACCCCGTGAGCGATGAGCGGCCGGGGCGCCGACCTGGTCCGGAATGCCGCAGCGGGGCTGTGCGGCGGCGCCCGGCAGGCTGATCTGTCGAGCTTGAGTGGGTTTGAGGCGCGACACCGGGGCATCTCACAACGAGGCCCAGCCTTTACAACCAACAGGAGGCAGCAGTGACCACCTACGTCATCACCGTGCCCGGGACGTTCCTGAGGGATGTCGACGATGTAGCCCGCTCAGAGCTGGTGAGAAGGCTGGCTTCGCATCACACCGACTTGAGCGAGACGGAGGACCTGGACCTGCTCACACTCAACGAGGACGGTACTTTCTCCGTCCGGCTTGAAGTCGATGCCCCGGACCGGGCCAGTGCCGAGGGCGACGCCGTCCGCCTGACAGCCGACGCCCTCGACGAGCTGGGGTTCTCGGAGAAGGACGCGCCCCTGGGGCCTCCAGCGGTCACGGGAATCGATGGTGAGTTCTGAATCTTCTGCCAGCTCGAAAGTACTTGACCGCACCCGGCCCCGCGGCCGCTCCACGCATTCGCGCAGGTACCGCCATCAGCTGTCCCCCTGCGCCGTGCGGACAGGGTCGGCCGACCAGGCGGAGCCGTTTCGCGCCGCGGGCCGGTCCCGGCCCTCGCCGTCCCTGCTTGGTGGCGCCTCGTCGGGGTAGCAGCGGAACACCAGCCGACGACAGGAGTTTGTGGTGCCCGAAGCGCATGACGTAATAGCCGTGATTCTCAAGGACCACCGCACCATGGAAGAGCTGTTCCGCCGGATGCGGAGCGTCGAGGAGGACCGCGGGGCGGCCCTGAAGGAGTTCGCCGCACTGCTGATCGCCCACGGAGAGGCGGAGGAGACCGAGGTCTACCCTGCCCTCAAGCGGTACCGGAACGTGGACAACGAGGAAATCGAGCACGGAAAAGAGGAACACCACGAGGGTAACGAGGCGCTCCTCGCTCTGATGGAGGTGGAAGAGGTCGGATCCGACGAGTGGGACGAGAAGCTGGAGGAGCTCGCCAAGGCCATCACCCACCACATCGACGAGGAGGAGCGCACCATCCTCAACGGAGCCCGGGTGAACGTGGCGGACGAGCGCCGTGCCGAACTCGGCGCGGTCTTCCTCCGCGACCGGGAGAAGCACCTGAAGGCTGACTGCGGGAACATCGACCACGTGCGGGCGGTCGTCCGAGCGCACTGACGCGCTCACACCTGCCGAGCGGGTACCGATCTTGGTCGGCGGGCAATGCCGACAGGGGCGCAGGCCGTACGCGAGCGGCTTCTGATGCGCTGCGCGCGCAGCCGCTCAGTTCTCGTCCTCAGCGAGGATGCGGTCCGCCGCGTAGTGCGGGCAGTCGCCCCGATGCCAGGTCACTGACAACGATCCCTGTGCGGTGCACAGCGTCCGTGCTGTCCCATCGGCGGCAGTGGCCCGGCAGAACGGACACAAAAGGGTCTTGGGGCGTAGAAGATCGAACGCGAACACGGCCGTGTCCTTCCCGCAGGCAGTCGTTCACACACCGGTGAAGTTCAGGACTATCGCATCCGGCACCGTCTGCACGCACTACCGGCAAGTACTGGCCTGAACCTCACCCTGAGTGCGTCACGCGCGCCTGCCCCCAAGCGACGCTGGCCGCCCTCGGAGCGCAAAGGTGTGATGAGGCGGGCGTCGCCCAGAGCGCGGAGGACGGCGGGGTGGTGCCGATCATCTCGGCGGCCCGGCCCATGGTGTGGGCGGGGTAGTCGTCGTCATCGAGCCGACCGAGGGAATCGTCTGCTGTCATCGCACCTCACTGGGGGACCGGTGGAGGGCTGGAACGTTGGAGGGGCCCTGGTGCCGTACGGCGCCAGGGCCCCGAAGGAATGACAAACACCATCTGCCGGCCCTGATACTGCGCCGGCCTACTGGGTCCGCAGGCCTGCCCGGGGGGATGGGCGGGAGTGCGGGGATCGCGGATGCGTGACCGGAGACCACCTACCTTCCGAGGTCTTGCGGTACCCGGGCTGTTACTGCCCGCCCGGGCGATCCTGATGGCGCCTCCACTCCTCCGTTCTTTTCCTCTGAATCAACTACTTGTAGGTACTGCTACCACGGGTACTACAGGGAACTACTGACACTGCGAACTACTGACACTGCACTCAACTGCTGTACTGCGAACCGCTGGGTACTGCTGGTACTGCGAACTGCTCGTGGCCATCGAGCGCCACTCTTGTCCGGCAGCCAGCCCCGTCGCCCATCCTGCGTCTGCTCTGGCTTAGAACCCCACTGCCGGACCTCTCAGCACGCGCGCCCGCGGCAGGCGCCTTCACTGAGAGACCACTGGATACCGCACTGCTGTTACTGCAACTGCAACTAGGGGAACTGCTTACTGCGGTACTGCTCTGGCGGCCCCTCATCACTGCGGGCCACCCGGTCCGGCCGTCAGTCCCGTCGCCGTCCTGCAACAAACCTGGCTCCAGAACTCCACCACCGCACCGCACTGCGAACTGCGCACTACTGCCCGGCAGTTCATCTCTGCCGGGCCCTGCTCGATCTCGGCTACGTGAGAAACCATAACCACAGCACCACCCAATGTCTACTCCAGCGAGCATAGATTTCGGTGCTCTGATGGCAGAGGTAACCTCCCGCTGCCGACGGCGGCCGGGGATGCCCACTCACCGCTGCGGCAGACCAGGCCGACTCTGCCCCCGATGAGCTGGGGTTTTCCCGCGGGCCGCCGCCGCGCGGGCTGCAGGACCACTGAACAGAGCCGTGGAACGTGGCGCCCGCAAGCCGATGCACGAAGACGACACGCACCCCGCCCCCGCACCCCCGAACGGGCGACCGCGCCCGGGGTCGCCCGGGCTGTACGGGGCAGCACGGTGGACACCGTCGAGCGGAAGGTGCGTGCCGGCGAGGAGACCTGGCGGTACGAGCGGCCGACCGTCCCGGCCGGCTACCAGCAGAACAAGGCCGAAGCCCGCCGCCCCGGAGCGTTCCATGCGAAGGGCCGGACACCATCACGGTGTCCGGCCCTTCGCATGAACGCTGGGCAGCGGCTCGTTCAAGGGCGGTCTTGGTACGGGGCGTACCGCCCGGCCCGTTGCCACCGCTCGCGGTCCGAGAGCCCGGGGAGAACTGCCCTTGCAAGCCTCGCCGGGGGTCTGCCGACTGCCACGTCACCCAAGCGGGGAAGCGGGTCACGCGGGGGCCGGTCACCGTCCGGACCCGGACGGCAGTCACGGTGCACGCTGCCGAGTCGGGCCGCGCACCTGGGGGACGGCACGCGACCGCTTCCGGCTCAGGAGCCCCTCGCCAGGCGGGGCTCCTGAAGCGCGTATGACCCATGTCCGCTCCGGCAAACACCTTATCTCCGACGGAATCTGAGAGGGGCTCGGTTCCTGACCGGCGCGGGCGGGCTCTGCCCCGCCTCATGTCCGAACAGAGTTGCCGGCTCAGAGGACTCCGTCGGGCGGTTCATGGGGCACGCTGCGCTGCCGGGCCGTGCGGGGGGACGTGCGGGGGAATGGCCAGGGGCGGGACGGGGTTCTCCCGGAGTAGACCTTCCGTCCCGAAGGAGGATGCCGTGGCCCTGTCCCGCACCGCACGTGAGCAGTTCCTCGCCGAACCCCACATCGCCGCGCTCGCCGTGGACGCGGGCACGGACGGTGAACGCGCACCGCTGACGGTCCCGATCTGGTACCAGTACGCCCCCGGCGGCGACATCTGGATCATGACCGGCCGGGACTCCCGCAAGGCCGAGCTGATCGAGGCCGCAGGCCGGTTCAGCCTGATGGTCGACCGCGTGGAGCCGACGATCCGGTACGTGTCGGTCGAGGGCCCGGTCGTCTCGACCGTACCGGCGACGCGCGAGGAACTGGTGGAGATGTCCGCACGGTACCTGCCGGCCGAGAACGTGGACGACTACGTCGACGACGCGTGGAAGAACCACGGCGAGCAGGTCATTTTCCACATGCGTCCGGCACGGTGGGTGAGTTCGGACCTCGGCGCGGTATAAGACCGGCCGCTGTCGGTGGTACCTGCGGCCCGCCCGTAGCCAAAAGCGCGCCCGGCCCACAGGAGCGACACCAGGTCTGGATGGGCAGGCAGGCCGCTCCGAGGAGCCTCGGAGCGGCCGCCGCCCGGCCGAGGTGCTAGAGGGCGGTGCAGACGCCGGTCTTCGTGCCCAGGCCACTGAGGACGTCATCGAAGTTGTTCTCGAAGTCCTGGTAGACGCGCGCGTGGTCGATCTCGAGGATCGTCTCGTCGTGGCCGCGCAGCGAGGGGTACGTGTAGTTCTGGCTACCGGTGAAGACGAGGGTCCGGTTCGGCAGGTTGTCGTACGTACCCTCGATGAGCAGGTACTTCGAGTGCAGGCCGAACCCCTTGTTCGGCTCGGTGTCGGTCGGCGCCGGCTGGTAGCAGCCTGCGACCGCGTTGAGGCGGCCGTCCTTGAGCTTGCCGAGGACCGTAGAGCCGATGCTGCCGTCTTCGTCGTTCATGAAGACATAGACCTGGCAGCCGGCAGCGCGGAGTTCCACCAACCGGTCCGCTATCTGGTGGCGGGTAAAGGCATACATGCCGACACGGATCTTGGTGGTCCCGCCCGCGCAGCTCACCGGCTTGAGCATGTCCAGGACCGGGTCGGTGGCGGGGTCCGCGTCCGGGGCCGTCTTGGGGTCCTGGGTCTCCTGGCGCGGGGTGAAGTAGGCCTTGTAGGGGCCTGCTTCGGCCGTCCGGTAGTAGTCCGGCTTGCCGAGGGCATCCGTCGAGTACGCCAGCAGGTCGCCGAAGTACGTCTCCTACTCCTTGAGGAGCTGCTCGCTCGGGATGGTGACGGCGTTGTTGTAGTACCGGGTGAGCTGGACCCCGGTCAGGTTCGCTGAGGACTGGAAGACGAGGTTCGTGACCGCGCCGACCTTCTCGAAGAGGAAGAACTTGTTGTGATTGAGCGTCGTCTTGCCGATGACCTCCTCCGGGCGCGCCCCGATGCAGCCGCGGTTGCGCGGGCAGACGTAGACGAAGGAGTCCTTGGTGCGGTCGACACCGAGCTCCCGGTAGAGCTTGGGGAACTCGCTGTCCGAGCCCGCGGCCACGTTCTCCGGGGCCAGCCAGTCCTTGGAGCCGTCCGGGAGCGAGTGGCTGTCGAGGATCAACCGGACCTTGACGCCCTTCTTGTGGGCGGCGACCAGGGCGTTCCCCACCTCGTTGTCGTTGAAGGTGAGGACGGAACCGGTGATCTTCGTGCCCGGTTCGGCGTGGTCGATCAGGTCGATCAGGTGGTTCTTGATTTCGTCCGGTCTGCCGTCCCTTGGATTGTTGAAGGTGGCGACCGGCGAAGTGGAAGCCGTGAAGGCGGGATTGCGGACCATGTAGTCGGCGGAGTGGGCGCCGCTGCCGGACAGCAGCGAGGCGGCCGCCGCCAGGGCGGTTGCTGCTGCTATGCGGCCAAGGGTTCGTATGTGCACGGGCGCGTCCGATCATCGGGGAAGAGACTGCTGGGCCGGGGTGAGCCAACGGGAAGTTGATCTTAGGCAGCACTCGACCGTGGTCACAGCAGTCGTCCGGATGGCAGCCGGCAACGGCCCCCGTAGGGCCCCACGCGGGCCGGGGCCCAGTGCCGCATCAGGCAACGTTCGCCCTGTCATGGCGGTAGCGTTGCGGCCGGACGGCGATCTACTACCGGCGCATGGGGGCGATTGATGAACCAGCAGTTGAACCTGGTGACCTTGGGTGTCGAGGACCTGAAGGTCAGCCGCCAGTTCTACAGTCATGGCCTGGGCTGGACACCGCTGCTTGACCTGGACGAGATCGTCTTCTACCAGATCGGCAAGGGGCTGGCCCTTGCGCTTTTCCCTCTGGCCGACCTCGGCGCCGACACGGGGCATCCGGCATCAGCCGGCACGCCGTTTACCCTCGCCCAGAATCTCGACTCACCCGCCCAAGTCGACGAGGCCGTGCAGCGGGCCCGTACGGCAGGAGCGAGTGTCCTCAAGGAGCCGCAACCCGCCGCGTTCGGCGGCTACCACGGCTACTTTGCCGACCCCGACGGCCACCGGTGGGAGGTGTGCCACAACCCCGGCTGGACGGTCGCGGACGACGGCACTGTGACGCTGGCGGCTCTTGACGCACCCTGCGCAGAGGATTGACGTCACGTCAGTCCCCTTGATTGTCATTCTGTGGGGGTGGCAGAACGAGTACGGGTGCGCGAGATCGATGGCGATGAGGGGCATCGCCTGCTCCGGATTATGCCGACCAACAGCTCCTGGCCGAACCGCATCGAGGCCCAGTTCACCGCCCTGCGCTACTTCGCACGGCGTGGTCGGTCTGCTGGTTGGGGCTGAGGTCGCTCGGCGGCGCCCCCCCCTGCGTCCACGGGCATGCGGCGGCGCCGTCGGCGGTCGCCGTGGCGGCCGGGTACCGTGATGGTGCCGGCCGAGGCCAGGAGGAGGGCGGCTGCGGCTGTCCGAAGGTGCGTCAGCGTCGATCCGCAGATACGCGAACTGCTGCAATCCATCGGCGGACAGCGGACAGCGGCGAGCGCGCGCCGCCGACCCCTCCGCGATGGATGCTGTACCGGGAAGCCCAGGCAGGTGGGGTCGGGTCGGGTGGGGTCAGGCGGACGGCTTGGGACGGGTGGTGCCGGGAAGGCAGGTCACCGCCGGGTTGTAGGTCTGGAAGGCACCCTTGGGGTTCTTCTTCCAGAGCCACAGGTGCAGGGCGTAGTGGACCGGCTGGCCGGGGAAGTGCCCGCGCTGTGGGCCCTTGAAGGGGACGCCGAACAGCGTGGGACGGTCGTCGTCCGTCGACAGGTCCTGGTCGCGGTCGTAGACCATCCACTGAACCCCGATGAGGCGTTTGCCCCCGCGCCCGTCGTCCTCGTAGAACAGCGCGGCAGGCTTCGCAGGGTCGATGGAGTTGTCGAGCGCGTGGTTGAAGTGCGGGTAGCCGAGCGCGCCCGATCCCGCCCGGTCCGTGACGCAGTACTTGTCCGGTACGTAGCCTGCCTTCACCGCGTTGAGGTGCCATTTGTACGGGGCGGTCGCCCGGTACGTCAGGGCGCGGTCGGCAGCGGATTTGCCCTTGTCCGCGGCGTGGGGAGCGGCGAAGGACGCCAGGGCGAGGGAGGCGGCTGTCGTGAGGACCAGGGCGAGACTTGGGGCCATGCGAGACTCCTTGGGACGGGTCGGCTGCACGAGCAGCCTCACCCCCGGGACGTGGGACCGCCACACAGCCGGACCGGACGGCTGACGGCCGGTCGGTTGACGGCGGACAGACAGGGCACACACAGGCAGTCGTCAGCGCAGTGGTCGCTCCAGCGGTCGCTGCAGTGGTCGCTGCAGTGGTCGCTGCAGTGGTCGCTGCAGTGGTCAATGAAGTCGTCTGTGCAGTCGACCGGTCAGGCCGGTCGGTCGAAGCCCCCTCCCGGTGCCGGCCCGAGCGAGCGGGGCTGTGACGCCTCGTGTGCGGCGGGCGCGGGCTCACTCGAACGAGCCAGGGGTGGTTTCGCGATCCGCCCCGGCAGGGAACCGGTGTCTGCGCCGAACGCGAGTTTCACGGAGGGTGCGGAACATGGCGCAGGAGAATGCGGCACCGAAAAGCGGAGCAGCGCTGCAAGACATCGTGTCAGCCGTGTCCAGAGGCGCGCCGGAATACCGTGCGTGTCCTCATCCCCTCTACGCCACACTGCGCGAGCAGGCCCCCGTATGCCTGCTGACGCCTCCGCACGGGGTCGACACCTATCTCATCACTCGGTACGAAGACGCCCGGGACGCCCTGTCCGACCCGCGCTTCAGCAAGAACATGCGCGGAGCGATCGACACCTACCATGCCGTGTACGGCAGTTTTTTCGACGCGCTCGACGACAACGTGCTCTTCTCTGACCCACCCCGGCACACGCGGCTGCGCCGCACCCTCAGGAGCGCCTTCACCCCCCGACGGGTGGAGGAAATGCGGCGGGGAATCACCGAGATCGCCGAGAATCTTCTCAGCCAATGCAGGAAGCGCAACTCGGTGGACCTGATGTCGTCGTTCGCGTTCCCGCTCCCCATTACGGTCCTGTGTCAGCTGATGGGCATCCCCGAGGCCGACCGTCCCGAGATCCTGGGGCAGTTCGGGGTGGTGACACGCGCCAGGTTCGACCCCCGAATGCGGGCAGAGCTGAGGGCAGCCGAAGAGTGGTTGCAGAACCGGCTGGGACAGCTCATTTCACACACACGCGACCACCCGTCGGACTGCTTCCTCAGCGACCTCATCCAGGCGGATGAAAAACTGGACGACGCGGAACTGATCGCGTCGCTGTGGGTCGTCTTCTTCGCCGGCCACAAGACCACCGCGTACCAGATCGGAAATTCGGTCCTCAATCTGCTGCTCCATCCCGATCAGCTGGAGAAGCTCCGGAAGGACCCGCTGCTGATTCCACGGGCGGTCGAGGAAATCGTGCGCTTCGAGGGTTCGGTGGAGACGTCGACCTTCCGGTACGCGGCTGAGGATGCCGAGATCCGGGGAACGCTGATCCCCAAGGGCTCCCTCGTGCAGATCGCCATCACCTCGGCGAACCGGGACCCTGAGAAGTTCGACTCCCCTGACGTCCTCGACGTGACACGCGAGGGACTCCAGGGGATGCACCTGGGCTTCGGACACGGAACGCACTACTGCCTGGGAGCACCGCTGGCGCGGCTCGAACTCGAGATCGCGCTCTCCTCCCTGCTGCGGGAGTTCCCCGAGATGGAACTGGCCGACGCCGAGGCGAGCAAGGGGGCGTGGCTCAAGGGGCCGGTGGCGGCATTCCGGGGTCTTGAGGAACTCCAGATCGTGCTGGAGCCGTCGCGGCCGAGCGAGGACCTCACCCCAGCGCCCATGGCCTCGGGGGTGGCCTCAGCGGCCTCAGTGGCCTCAGTGGCCTCAGTGGCCTCCGAAAGATGACACAGAACCGACAGGCGGTGGATTGGCATGCCGGACTACTCTACGAGCACCTCCAGACTGACCGTCCTGGGAATGCCGGCGGACGAACTACAGATCTCCACCGAGGGCGCCCGTGAAGTCGTCCGAGTTGCGCGGGACGATTCGGCTCCTGTCCGGGACGGGGCACGCGCGGGCCAGTCGACGATCGACATGCATCATCACTTCTGTGCACCGGAGTGGCGCCAGTGGGCCGAACGCCACGGGCTGATCAAGCCGGAACAGCTGCCTCCATGGGCGAAACTCGATACGGAGGCCGCGATCCGTTTCATGGACCGTGCGGGTATCGCGACAGCCGTCCTCAAGCCCATGCTGCCGGCTCGTTACCATTCATCGGCACAGCTGCGTGAAGCAATCAACATCACGCTTCACTCTATGATCGATGTGACGAATTCGCATCCAGGAAGGTTCTCGTTCTACGTACCCCTTTTCCTGGACGACCCTGACGCGTCGTCCTGGGCCGTGCGCCGCGGCCTCGGGCAGCTCGGCGCCGTCGGCGTGAACGTGACGGCCAACTACGGTGGCGTCTACCTCGGGGATCCGGCCTACGACCGCGTCTTTCACGAGCTGAACGATTTTTCTGCCGTGGTGGACACGCATCCGCACAATCTCCCGGGCGGCCCGCCCGGTGCGGCGACAGTTCCGGGCATCCCGAACTTCATGTGCGATTTCCTTCTGGACACCACACGGGCCGCCGTGAACATGATCAGCAAGAGGACACTGGACCGCTTCCCGAACATCTCGGTCATTCTGCCGCACGCCGGCGGATTCCTGCCCTACATCGCGACGCGCATGCAGGCTCTCGGGCGGTTCTGTGACCCGCCCATCGAACCTGCCGCCGTCATCGACCACCTACGACGCTTCTACTACGACACCGCGGGCCCCATGGCGAGCGCGGCGACTCTCCTCGCCCATGTGCCCGCCGACCACATCCTCTTCGGCACCGACTGGCCTGCCGCCCCTGCCGACACGGTGATTGACCTGGCGCTCCCCGCGCTCGACGCAGACCCGGCCTTCACCCCGGAGCAACTGCAGGGGATCTACCACGACAATGCAGTAAGCCTGATCCCGCAGTTGGCAACCGTCTGACCGCCTGACCCTCTAACCGCCCAAACCGCCTGAGTCTCGGTCCGGGTTGCCGGCAGCGCCCCGTCCAGCCCGTCCCCACCGGTCGGGCATCGGCACCCGCAACCCCGCCGACTGGGCCGTAGGGGGCCGGTGCGCAGGCCCGCCCCGATCAGGACTGCGCGGCAGATGAGCACCCCGGCGGCCGCCCTCCGTGGCGTGGTGCCCCGGGGAGGCCTGCAGAGGTATCACCGCAGGCCATCAGCCAGTCGCCAGAGCGGCGGCACTTGCCTCAGTGGGGTCTCCGCGCGCAGCACGCCGAGCAGGGTCCGGGCTTCGGCGCCGGTCAGGCCGAGTTCCTCTGCGATCCTGCGGGTGGTGACGTACGCGATACCAGCGGCCAGTGTGTCCCTCTCCCAGGCGCCGAACCGGGCCCTGACGGTGGCGGCGCCCCGGATCGGCCGCGCCGACGGCCTCACCTCGGGATGCGCCGCACGCCGACGTTCGCGTTCGATTTCCGAGAAGCCGCACACCGCGCGGGATGCCGCTTCGGCGTCGTCCAGGCAGCGGGAGCCGGCGAGTGCGCGGGCGAGGGGGTTGAGTGCCAGGGCCCGGTCCAGGGTGAGCCGGTGGACTTGACGCGCCGAGTCGTCCAGGACGACGGGGCGGGGGGCGTCGCGGGTGCCGCAGACGCCTCGCACTCCGCGGGCCGCCGCGACAAGCAGGGCACTTGCCTCGGAGGGGTGCCAGTCGAATACGCCGAGCACGCCCTCGGTTTGCGGCGCTTCGAGAGCGAAGGCGGGCTCTCCTAGCCTGGGCAGCAGAGCGGGCAGGGGCACCTCGTTGTCGAGGCCGGGGCCTGCCACGTACACGGTGGTGTCGATGCCCGTCGCCGCGCAGCCCGCGAGGGCGAGGGCGTCGCCCAGAGGGCTGCGCAGGGTGAGCTCGTCGCCTCGGGCCACGATGTCGCCGCCCACGTCCACGAGGTCGATCCGGTCGGCCTTGCACCAGCGGGCGGCTTCACTGATCTGCCGGGCCAGGCCGAGGGTGCCGTCGTACGGGTCGAGCAGTCCGAGCCGCGGCCGCAAGCCGTCGGCCAGTCGCGGGATCAGAGAGCCCGCCGGAGGTATCGGCGCGGTGTGCGGGGTGACGAGGGCCAGGCCCGAGCCGACCATTTCCGTTCCGGAGAAGTCGGCAATGCTGCGCGGTCCCGGAACGGGGTCGACGACGAGCCGCTCCCACGCATAGGTCAGGACGAGGGCGGGGGTGTTCGGTCCGTGCAGGGCCGCGTGCACCATGGCCGCCGTAATGGCGTCGCCACCACCGCCCGCGGCGATGAGAAGTCGCTTCATGTCGGACACGGAACCTCAACTGCCGCTGCCGCGCCACATTACGCGAAAAGTGCATATGAACCTCCATGCACCCAAATCCATTTTATGCGAATCGCACTACAGAATTTGACTCGATGACCACCCTAAGGTGACGCCTTGTCACGAACCGCGATCTCCTTTCCTGAAGGTGAGTCAACTTCCGCCATGGTCACGACCGTTCCGCTTCCCATGCCGTCGATCCCGGGCAGCGCTCTGCCCTCCGCCGACACCGAAACTCCGTACGAGCAGTACGTCTACGCCTACCCTCACCAGAAGGCCTACCGCCTTTTGGACGACGGCCCGCTCCTGCGCGACCTCTGGTCGACGGAACGACTCGACGCTCTGTCCCTCTACGTGCACATCCCCTTCTGTGAAATGCGATGCGGGTTCTGCAACCTCTTCACCCGCACCCGCGCCCCCGAGGAAGTCACCGGCGGCTTCCTGCACACCCTGGAGCGTCAGGCTCGCGTGACCAGACGGGCGCTGGAGGCCAAGGGTGAGCCGATACGGTTCCCCCTCGCGGCGTTCGGCGGTGGCACGCCCACCTACCTGACAGCGGATGAGCTGACGCGGCTCTGCGACATCTGCGAGAACGTCATGGGCGCCGACCTCAAGGCCGCTTCCTGGTCGGTGGAAACGTCACCGGCCACGGCCACCGCCGACCGCATCGCCGTCCTCGCCGAGCGCGGCGCGACGCGGCTGAGCATCGGAGTGCAGAGCTTCATCGACGAGGAGGCCCGCGCGGCCGTCCGACCGCAGAAACGCGCGGAGGTCGAGGCCTCGCTCGCCCGCCTCAAGGAGGCGAAGTTCCCCGTCCTCAACATCGACCTCATCTACGGCATCGACGGCCAGACGGAGCGCACCTTCAAGGTCTCTCTGGACGCCGCGCTCGCCTGGGAGCCGGAGGAGGTCTACCTGTACCCCCTCTACGTACGCCCGTTGACCGGGCTGAGCACCCGGCACGCCAAGACCCTCCAGGACTGGAACGACCAGCGGCTGCGCCTGTACCGCTACGGCCGGGACTACCTCCTCTCCTCGGGTTACGAGCAGACCTCGATGCGCGTCTTCCGTCGCACCGGCACCGCCGCCGTGGAGGACACCGACGGCAGCAGCATCAGCGAGTACAACCAGCAGGCCGGCATGGTGGGACTCGGCGTCGGCGCCCGCTCCTTCACCACCGAGCTGCACTACACCACCGACTACGCGGTGGCCGTACCCGAGGTGCGGCGCATCATCGACGACTACATCGCCACCCCGACCGAGCAGTTCGAGCGCGCACAATGGGCCTTCCGGATGGACGCCGGGGAGCGGCGCCGGATGTACGTGCTGCAGCACCTGCTCGAGTCGACGGGCCTGCGCACCGCCGACTACGAGCAGCGGTTCGCCACCCGGTTCGAGGACGACTTCGCGCCCCAGCTCGGCACCTTGCTGGAGAAGCGCTGGCTCCGGGAGAACAACGGGACGCTGGGACTGACCCTTGAGGGCATGGCCTGGGCCGACGCGGTCGGCCCGATGTTCTTCTCGTCCAGGGTCCGCGACAACATGACTTCCTACCAGGACCGGTAGCCCGTTCAGCCGGCGACGGGCTCCGGCCGGGCCTCGGGCTCGACCGGGCGGCGCTGCGGCAAGGACACGACGACCAGTCCGCCCAGCAGCAGCACGGCGCCGGCCACGGCGAGCGGACCCGGCCGCTCGCCCAGCAGCGCCACCCCGAGCACGGTGGCGACCAGCGGTTCGGTCAGGCTCAGCGTCCCCGTGGTGGCGGCGCTCAGCGTCCGGACACCCCGGGTGAACAGCAGATAGCCGAGGGCGGTGGTGGCCAGCCCGAGCCAGCCGATCAGTGCGACCGCGCGAGGGACTGCGAGTCCCTGCGGCGCCACGAGCAGATAGGGAGAAACCAGCAGGCCCGCGCACAGCACGCTGACCGGAGCCGCCGCGCCCAGGTCCGCGCCGCGTGCGCCCAGTTCCTTCGTCGCGGCGATGTACACGCCGAAACTCGCCCCGGCCACCACTCCGCAGACCACTCCCAGCACCTCCACGCGCGCCCCGCTGCCGGGCAGCAACAGCAAGCCGATACCGACCACGGCGCAGGCCGTCGCCCACAGCCAGCGGACGGTCGTTCGCTCACCGGAGAGCAGGCGGGCGCACAGGCCGCTCACGACGGGCACGGTGCCGAAGGCCACCGCAGTGGCCAGTGCCGCCCCGCAGCGCTCCACCGACTGCAGGAAGCAGACCTGAAAGGCTGCCGTGACCAGCACACACAGCCCGACCCAGCGCCGTACCCCGGGCCGCCCCAGGGTGCGCAGTCCGGCCGGACGCACCATCAGCACGCTGAGTACCAGCCCGCCCAGCAGCATCCGGGCAGCGCCCAGCGACACCGGATGCACCCCGGCGTCCGCCCAAATCTGCGCCGGCCCCACCGTGCCCCACAGAACCGCCGCCACCAGCACGGATGTCACAGCGCCCACACCAACCCCTTCCGCCCTTTTTTCCTGAACGTGGCGAACGTATCCGGGGTCGACTCAGCAGCCCTACTGGGTGAAACCATGAGATTCCAGGCCCTCACCCCAGCAAGTCCGTGGATTCACACCAAGCCACTGCCGGAGGGACGCGGTTGAGCGCCGCGTGGGAGTAGGTTCGGCCGTACGGGGTGCGGC
This sequence comes from Streptomyces sp. NPDC003038, assembly GCF_040611115.1. NCBI lineage: Bacteria > Bacillati > Actinomycetota > Actinomycetes > Kitasatosporales > Streptomycetaceae > Streptomyces > Streptomyces sp. NPDC003038. The sequence continues at coordinate 71,808 of NZ_JBEXNN010000023.1, read as the reverse complement.
CCAGGCCATCAGGGCCGCGACGGGGGCCGCACCCCGACATCCCGCCGAGAAGGGGCCCTTCCCCCCAGGGGTCACAGCCGCGGGCGGGCACCTCAGCCACCGGCCGCGGCCTCCCTTATTGCCCGCGCACGTCATCAGGAGCCACGTTCACACGCAGACGCGCGAGTCTCAGTAATCGAGGTCGATGTAGTCGATGTCCGTCAGCTCGACCAGAAGTCCGTCGGCCCGGCGCCCGCTGTCCTTGAAATAGACCTCTTGCAGGGCTTCGGCGGCGATCTGCTGCAGCTCGGCCTCCGAGGCCCCAGCGTCCTGTGCGGCGAACAGCCGGCCCGCGTACCGGGGAGGCACGCGCTGGGTGAGGCGCCGCATACGGCCGTCATCCGTCGTCCCCGGTGCGGCGGTGAACCCGAACCGGGCCCGTGTCTCGATCACCAGCCCCGTCTGGCGGGCGGCCTTGTCCCGGGCGCGCTGCTTCACCACCGGCTGCCAGCGCCGGCTGACCTCCGCCGCCAAACGCTGAGCGAGCTCGGGACGCGGCTTCTTGATCTGGTTCTTCACATACCGCTCAACCGTGCGCTGGCTGACACCCAGCAGGCCGGCGGCGGTCTTCGTACTCTTCGTCTGCTTGACGAGGTAGCGCATCTGCGCACCCGCGGACTTGGGGATCGGCCGTGTACCGGTGGCGGCGGTCGCGCGTTCCAGACTGTCCCCGACAACGCCCACGTGCTTACTCCTCCGGCCGACCCACGGACCACGATCATGCCTCACCTGAGAAGTGCGGTGGCCCGCCGATGCGGCCTGTTCCGTTCAAGCAGCCCCAGCAGAAGGGCGAGGCGCAGAACCTGCGAGGGTTCGGCAAGGCCTTCGGTATCGGCGGCGGAGAGGCCGTCCTGTCCTACGCCGTGCGCCGGTTGCTCGTATGGGCTCCCCCCTACGGGTGCTCCGCGTGCGTCGGTTCGCATGCGGGGCGAGGACCGGTCGAGGATGCTGTTCGTGATCGATCTGATGGCTCAGACCCCGCTGACCGCCGACGGCCGACTGCTGGGCCGGGCAGAGAGGCACCCGGCTTTCACCGATCCGGACTACGTACGGCGCAGGGACGCGATCGCCGCTCTGGCCGAGGGTCACGCGGTGGGCGACCCGTCGCCGCGTGTGGAGTACAGCGAGGCGGAGCACGCGACTTGGCGGGGCGTGCACGCGGCGCTGGTCCAGGCACAGGAGGGCCGCGTGTGCGAGGCGGTGGCGCGGGCCCGGGAGGGGGCTCCCATTCCGGACGACCGCGTACCGCAGCACAGCGAGGTCAGCGACCGCCTGTACGAGCTGTCGGGCTTCCGGTTCACGCTGGCGGGCGGGATCGTCGCCAACAAGCGGTTCCTGGGCTCCATGGCCGACGGTTACTTCCACGCCGTCCAGTACGTCCGGCACCCGGCGATGCCGCTGTACACCCCCGAGCCCGACGTCCTCCACGACGTGTTCGGCCACGGCACACACCTCACGGACACGTGGTTCGCCGACCTTTACCGGACCGTGGGCCGGGCCGCGGCCCGCGTCGACTCCGACGACGCTCTGGACCTGATCAGCCGGGTGTACTGGTACAGCCTCGAGTACGGCGTCGCTCGCGAGGACGGGCAGGTGAAGGCCTACGGCGCGGCGCTGCTGTCCTCGTACGGAGAACTGCACCGCTTCCAGGAGGCCGACATCAGGCCCTGGGACATCGCCGGCATCGTCGCCCGCCCCTACCAGGTGGCCGGCTATCAGCCAGTGCTGTTCGCCGTCGACTCCCTGGCCCGCCTGGCCGACGAACTCCACGCCTTCCTCGATGACTTCGACGAGGACACGGGGCATCGGATGGGGCTGCCGCCGCAGGCCGAACGCGGGTTCATGGGCAGGCCCCCGAGAGCTTAGGGGCCATGCTGGGCCAAGCTGTCCGATCACACACGACGGGAACGGCGCTCTTCACGAGAGGAAGCCACCCGGTAGGACCCCCGCCCCGGCTATACGAGTACGGAGTCGTCCAGGGCGTGAGCTCCGGGCAGGCGGTGACGTGCGGCGATCAGGGCGGCGTGCACGTCTGTGGTGCCCGTAGCCACACACAGGGCCCGGGCCACGTCCTCAATCTCGGAGCGCACGGGCGACACCCCCTCCCCCGCGTCGAGCACGGCCAGGGCCCAGTAGCGGTCGACGAGGCCGGGCAGCACAGCCGGGTGAGCCATCAGCATCGGGCGGTCCTTCCTCCAGCGGATCTTTACAGCTGGCGATCAGGTACCCGACCGACGGCGGTTCAACCCCTCACCCCAGCCTCCGAAGACCGGGGTCTCCTGGGCAGGCCCGCCGGGGAAGGCGCGTTGTATCGCCGAGCCTGCTCGGGCGTCGCTCGCTCGCCGAACGGGGCAGGCGCGGCTGCGGTAGGCCGAGGGTTCAGCACCAGTCCACGACGGTGTAGTTGTGCACGTACCGGGCCGAAACCCAGCCCGGCTGACCGTGCAGCCGGTACCAGATGTTGTTGCCCTCCACCCACTTGGCCTCGGCCTGGCAGGACAGCCGGACCTTCTCCCAGGGGGCGAGGGAGCCGACCACACGGGAGGTGGTGGTCGCGTTGGCGCGGACCTTCAGGCCGGCCGAGCTGACGACCAGACCGTCGGCGTACGACGGGGTCGCCAGCGCGCTCCCGGCGAAGAGAACGGCCGAGGCAGTGGCGACCGAACCCGCCACTGCGATGCTCCTGAACGTGCGCATCTGCGCCTCCCCATCTCACGGCTGACCTGGCGTGTACCGAACGCGGCACTGGGAACGACCCTGCGCCGCCGCCTGGCACGCGGCGCTCCGGCACACCGCACGTTCCCTCGAACGGCGGACGCCCCGACCCGGGGAACTCACCGGCATCGACATCTCACCGCGTCACCTCGCGCATGAGAGGTGGGGCTAAGCCGGCGGCGCTCCGTCGTCATGGCGGTACAGGCGAACGATCGTCCGGCGCCTCCGGGGCTCCTCTCGCTCCTCTCGGTCCTTGAGATCCTCTCCGCTGCGCTACACCCCACCGCCGGGAGCCGGTAGGGCCCGAACGGTTCATAGGGTCGCTCTTTGGCGCGAATCTTCCTTGTTCATGACATGTGCCGCCGCAGAGGATCATTTCGTTCCATTCGTGTGGAACGACATGGTGGCACTTTTGCCTTCATAGCTGGAAAGCGGAAGGGAGTACGGCATGTTCAAGAAACTGCTCGCGAGCGGAGCCGCCGTTGCGGCGGTCAGCCTGGGACTCGGGGCGGGGGCGGCGGCGCCAGCGTCGGCCAGCCCGTGTCCTTCGGGGGCGTTATGCGCGTACCTGTACACCAACTACACGGGTGATCCGGGGACCGTATACGGCAACAACGACAACCTGCTCCAGTACAACAAGTTCAACAACGCGGTGTCGGTGTCCAACTCCGGGACCCAGTGCAGCGTGCGGATCTACAGCGGTACCAACCGCACCGGTAGTTCCGTGAGCATCCCGCGTGGTTACGGCATCGGGAACCTCGCGGGCACCCCGTATTACAAGAACGTCGCGTCCAACCGGTGGTGCTGAGCACGTGAGCCCCCGCCCAGCGGTCATGATCGCTCTGTGTCTGCTGGCGGTGAGCGGGTGCTCCAGCGCACCCGCTCACCGGGCGGGCAGCGCGCTGCCCGCCCCGTTCAACGGCGCCGCCAGTGTCACCCCTCAGCAGTCGTCGGCCCTGCACGAAGCCGAGGAGCGGGCCGTCGCCGCCTGCATGCAGGAGCGGGGTTTCTCATATCTCCCCGTACCCGCGGGCCGTCCCACCACCGACCACCCGTACGGGCTGCTGACCGAGGCCCAGGCGGCTGCGGACGGGTACGGGGTCACCTCCGTGGCGCTGGCGGGCCCCACCGAGGACCCCAACCGGCAAGCCCTCGCCCAACTGGCGGAGGACCGCCGCGAGGCCTGGCGGAACGCCCTGATCGGGACGGGGCAGCAGCAACGTACGCTGACCGCACCCGGCAGCCCCTCCCTGCACATCAACACGGACGGCTGCGTGTACCTGGGGCGTCAGTCCCTCTACGGCAGCGCCTACGATCAGGCCGAGCTCACTGTCGGCGGTCTGACAGCGCAGGTCGTCACCCAAGTCACCGCCGATGAGGGGTTCCTGGCGGCACAAAGGTCATGGGCGGAGTGCATGCGCGGGCAAGGCGATTCCGCCGAGACCCTCCAGGAGGCGCGCGCTTCGATCCAGGATGCGCTCGGCACGATCGGCGACGACCGCGCCCGCCTCCAGGATCTGGGGCACCGAGAGCTGCGGCTGGCCGGCCACGACGCGGCCTGCCAGCGCAAGAGCAGCCTTGCCGGAGCGGTCCGCACGGTCCAGGAGCGCGTTGAGGCATCCCTGCCGGAGGCATCCCGGCAACAGGCCACCGCGCTGGCAGATCTGCGGAAACGGGCGCTGGAGAAGTAGCCCGCGCGCCTCCGGTTCGACGATCACCAACCGGTACTGCCCGTCCGCGCCCGTCGAGCCGCAGCTCGAACCGATCGCGGCCCCCGTCAAGCACGGTCTGATGCCCGCCGGGAGGTAGGGCCAGCGAAGCGCCGCCCTTCCCGGGTCCGCGTCATCAGCCGTTCCCGGCGCCCCGGCCGCTGCTCACCACCGCGCCCCTCAGTCGGGTGCCCGCGCCACGGCGGCCATCACGCGGGGCGAATGGGTGGGTTTGCGCCGCTGCGCGGCTTCAGTACCGGCAGGCCGGGCATGCGTGTGCTCGAACGATCTCGAGCCGAGGGAAGGCGACAGCGATGACCGAGTACGAACGTTCACGCACCATGCCGGCATTGCCGGAGCAGGTTTTCGACCAGGCCGCCAACTTCGACCAGCTGGACACCTGGCTCCCGGAGGCCCTGCACGTACACAACGATGACCTGCCCGCCGTCACCGTGCACGAGGACCGCACCGACGAGGACACGTCCGCCCTGCTGCGCGCCCAGCGCGACCAGATGCGGATCGAATGGGGTACCCGCGAGCAGGGCAGCTACACCGGTTGGCTCCAGGTCGCCGGTATCGGGAGCGGAGCCAGCGAGGTGACGGTGCACCTGTCGTTCTTTGAGGACAGCCACGACCCGGGCGAGGAGGCCGTGCGCCAGGCCCTGGAAACCAGCCTTCAGCGGCTGGAGGAGCAGGTGCGGCTGCGCGTCGACAACGCCGCCGGCTGACCGGGGGGCCCGCGTACGAGGGGCCGCGTGCCAAGCCGTACGCCGCCGGGGCCACAGCCGCTGCCTGCTGCGCGGCACGCCCCCGGCGCCCTGCCCCCTTGAGCGGCAGGTGCGCCCCGGCCTTGCGGGCGCGGGCGGTGGAGCGACTACGTCGTCCCCGCCAGGCGCCGTCGGGTCCGGGGCGGCGCCGACGGGAAGAGTGCGGCGAGGATGTCGGCGAGCGAGGTCTCGGCGAGGCTGCGCCGCCAGGCTTCGTGTGCGTCGGCCATCTTCTGGGCGATGATGCAGGTGCTTTGGCACTCCTCGGGGGGCAGCGCTCCTCGTCCCTGCTGGCGGATCTCGCGGCACTCATACGGCGAGGACGTGCCGTCGACCGCCTCGACGATCTGCAGCAGCGTGATCTCGGAAGCTTGCCGCGCGAGCCGGAACCCGCCCCGCGGGCCCGTCGTCGCGGCCAGGACACCGGCCTTGACGAGCGCCTGCAACTGCTTGGCGAGGTACGCGGCCGGCAGGTCGTAGTACTGCGCGAGCTGTGCCGCCGATGCGGTGGCCCCCGGTTCGAGTTGCGCCAGCGTCGATGCGCAGTGCAGTAGCCATTCGGTGCTCACGGGCAGCTTCATGCCTCCGAGTCTATCCAAGACATTGCGGATCTCTTTAGTCCGAGATACGGTCGGGCAGCAAGAGAGACGAGGAGAGATCGTCATGCGGATCATGCGAATCGCCGTTGCCGGAGCGACAGGAAACATCGGGGCCCTCACTGCCGCCGCCCTCGAACGGGCCGGGCATGACGTCGTGCGCATCAGTCGCTCGCTCGGCGTCGACCTGTCGACCGGTGACGGTCTCGACGCCGCCCTGGCCGGTGTCGAGGCCGTCGTCGACGCCACCAACTGCACGGCCGCCGACCCGGCGGAGACGGTGGCGTACTTGGGTACCGTCACGCGGAACCTCCTCGCCGCGGAGGAGCGGGCCGGCGTCCGCCACCACGTGCTGCTCTCGATCGCCGCGATCCATCGCGTCGAGGGCAATGCGCACTACGCCGGCAAGCGGGAGCAGGAGCGCCTCGTAGCCGCCGGCCCGGTGCCGTGGACGATCGTGCCGGCCACGCAGTTCCACGACTTCGCCGCGATGGTGGCGAGCTGGACCGAGCGGGACGGCGTCGCCACGATCGCGCCGCTGCTCGTGCAGCCGGTCGCGCCCGCGGACGTGGCCGAGATCCTCGCCGAGATCGCACTGGGCAGGCCGCAGGGGCGTTACCCCGATGTCGCCGGACCGGAGTCGCAGGATCTGGTGGACATGGCCCGGCGCACTCACGAGGCGCGTGGCCGGGTGGTGAAGCTCGTACCGACCTGGTCGGCGCTGTTCGGCCCGGCGATGGCCGGCAACGTGCTGCTGCCCGGCGAGGGCGCCCGCATCGCGCCAACCACCTTCGAGGAGTGGCTCGCGACCCAGCGCGAGAACCCTGAGCGGCGAGAAGCCGCCCGGCGGGCGCCGGCGGCACGTACCGCGTGATGCGCCAGCGCCGCCGCGGCGCTTAGGCGGGGTGTGCAGTCGGTCCCGAAGCCCGTGCTGCGGACAGTGCGACGCCGAGCAGACCGGCCATGGCGATCGCCTCTTCCGAGCCGGGCCGCCGGGCCGCAATCGAGCTCCGCCCAGGGATCCTAGATGGGCTCAGGGAGAGAAACGCGCTCATCGCCCGGCACGAGCACGGGGCTCGCACCGGAAGACGCTTCCACCGCGCGGTCGACTGAAACGCCGGCCGCAGCGGCCTGGCATGCGTTCGCGTAGACCTTCCCGTCCGTGCCGAGCACCGGACGGTACTCGTACGTACAGACGGCGGGCGTCTCCTCCGCGGGCGCGGCGCTCGCGGAGGAAGGGAGCAGGGCGAGGAGCCCGGCCGCCACAGCGGCCGACACTGCGATGCGGGCAACAGAGGTGCCACTCATGTGGTTCATACCAAGAAGATGGCATCCAGTACCCGCCCCGTGCACCTGGAGAGAGACAGAACCACCCGGACGAAGCACACCGGGGGTGACACACACCGTCCAGATGCCTCCCGGTGCGATGGCGCCGGGAAGGATCCGGCGGCGCTGGGCCGGAAGGTCCCGGCGGGCGATGGTGCCCAGCTCTCCGAGGTCAGCGGAACGCGTCGATGTTCTCGCTCACCCAGTCGTCGTAGGTGCGCGGTGGGCGGCCGATGATGTCCTGTACGGACGGCTGCTGGTCGAGGGTCCACTGAGCGAGTTCGGCGAACCGGGCGCCGTACTCTTCCAGGGCGTACAGCGTCACGTCGATCGCACCGTCGGGCCAGCCGAGGTGTTGCCAGATCGCCCGGCTCTCGTCCGGCGCCAGCTGGACCGTATCGATGTCGCAGCGGAGAGCGGCGGCGATACTCCGTACCCGTGAACGCGTGCTCAGCGGCGGGCCCACCGCCTCGATGACCGTCCCGGTGTAGTCATCGCCGATCAGGGCTGCGGTCGCTACGGCGGCGAGGTCCTCCTCATGGATGAAGGGGTAGTGGCCCTGGTCGAGGAAAGCCTCCCGGACCACCCCGTCGGCGCGGACGGTGTCAGGCCAGTCCGACCCTGTCGCCGGGTAGGTGCCCTCGATGACCGCACCCATCACAGCCGACGGCCGGATGTGCGTCCAGGCGAGGCCCGAGCGCTCCACCGCCTTTTCGATCGCCAGCCAGAACCAGGTCTCCGGCGGATTCGCCTCCTCGTACTCCGGCCCGTGGGACGACAAGAGGACGATCTTCCTGGCGGCGGCGTCCCGCGCCAGGGTCAGGGCATCCTGGACCGTTGACGGATGGGCGCCGGCAAGAAACACGGCCTCGACGCCGTCGAAGGCCCGGGAGCACTCCACCGGCCGGGTGATGGAGCCTTCGACGACCTCCACCGCGTCAGGCCAGCCATCACACTGGTCCGGCTCGGCGATCACCCGCACCTGCCGGCCCTTGGCGAGCAGTTGTCGTGCCAGGGACCGGCCGACGATCCCGGTCGGGCTGTTGCCTTCGTCCTTGCGCCGGCTGACGACGGTCAGCAGGCAGATGCCTTCGGTTTTCGGCGCGTTCTCATTCTGTTCGAACCTGTCCACGGCAAGACCTTTCAACGCGTGAGCGGAGATCTTGCACCTGGCCCGGGCGCCGGACGGCCTCTGTCGTACTCCCGGTGCCGTACTCCCGGTGCCGTACTCCGGCCACGGGACCAAGGCTGCGGATCGAGATCGGCCAGTCTACCGAATGCTCAACAGGTGAGGTAGCGAGGCTACTTGCGGCCGATCCGGGGGCCGCCCGCGCCCACCCGCCGGGAATCGCAAGGCCGTTGTCCGCGGCAAGGGCCAGGTCGTCGCCGTGGAAGTGCCGACAGGAGTGTGAGGTGCGGGTTCCCGCCGGCGATCAGGGTGCGGGAGCGCGGCATGGCTTCGGCGCCGTCGGCGTCCCGGGTCGGCGGGCTGACCAGAGGAATGTCCGCCCATGGTCAATCCCTATGTCATGGCCGTGCCCGATGGGTTAGGTTCCGTGTCGTGACTGAGGATCTTGGGCGAGTGCTGGCCGGACGGTACCGGCTGTCTGGATTGCTTGGCCAGGGCGGCATGGGGACTGTCTGGCGTGCTCACGACGAGCACCTCGACCGGGAGGTGGCCGTCAAGGAACTCATCCTCCCCGAAGATCTCGACACCGCCCGGCGGGAAACCTGGATCGCGCGACTCGACCGCGAGGCGCGGGCCGCGGCGAGGCTGAAACACCCCGGTGTCATCACCGTTCACGACCGGATCGCCAGTGACGACGGGCGCCCGTGGATCGTCATGGAACTGGTGCACGGGCGATCCCTGGACGACCTGATCAAAACGGATGGACCACTTCCACCGGAGCAGGTCGCTCACATCGGTCTGCAGGCCCTGGCCGCCATACGCGCCGTGCACGGTATGGGCATCACTCACCGCGACATCAAGCCCTCCAACGTCCTCCTCGAAGGTGAGCGGGTGGTGCTGACCGACTTCGGGATCGCCGCCGTCGAGGGCGACGTGACGTTGACGCGCTCGGGCGCCATCATGGGGACCCCGGCCTTCATGGCCCCCGAGCAGGTGCGCGGGCTCCCGGCGACCGCCGAGTCCGACCTGTGGTCCTTGGGCGCGACGCTGTTCACCGCCGTGGAAGGCCACCCGCCGTTCGCCGGCACCAGTGCCTGGGCGGTCTTCGTCGCCGTCGCCACCGAGGAACCCACACCGGCCGTCCACGCCGGTCCGCTCACCCCCGTACTGACGGGCCTTCTCCGCAAGGACCCGGCGGAGCGCCTGACCGCCGAAGCCGCGCACGAGCTTCTCGCCGGACTCACACGCGACGCAGAACCCCTCCGGCCGGACTCCGCGGAACCGTCCGTGCGTGGCGTGCCGCCCACGCGACGGTTCACGGCGGGGGGCTTCGGTGCCGGGCGGGCAGAGCAGCAGCAAGCGTCCGCACCCGCCGGAAATCCGCCCGCTCAGGGGCGCGCGTACCTCCTCGGGGGCCTGACGGCGATCGCCGTGGCGGCCCTCGTCGCCATCCTTGCGGGGTTGCTCTGGCCGGATTCTCCCAAGGGCACCGGCACCGATGCCCGCGGCGTCAGATCGTCGGCGCCCACTTCGCCCTCGTTCTCACCTTCTCCCTCCCCCTCCTTCTCTTCCTCGCCCTCTCCCTCCCCCTCGTCTCCGACGAACACGCCCACGCCCCCCGCACCGGCCTACTCGGCCAATCCCGCGCACACCCCACTCGACCGCGCGGCCATCGACCGGGTCTTCGAGGTCTACATGAACGGGCTGGCCAACCACGACATGACATCCCTGCGCAGAGGCACGTGCCCTCGGTTGCGCTCCACGCTGCTCGGATTCGCACTCAACGGCTACTACGTTGCCCGCTGGCAACTCCTGCCGTACGAGATACCCACCGCCATGGACCAGCTCAGCGTGGAAGCCAAGGTCACCCAGCAAGACCCCGACACCGGGAAACTGGCGGGCGACATCCACTACCAGTGGATCATCGAACGGGACGCCGACCAGAACTACTGGGTCTGCGGATGGCTCAACGAACAGTGAGCGGCCAACTCGAAGTGACGGGCACAATGGGCCACTTTCGTCAGTACACGAGCTTGTAGGTCACGTCCTTCGGGACCGGGGAGGGTGCGGTGTCGGTGTACATCAGCCGGATCGTGGTGAAGCGCTGGACATCGGAATGTGCCGGCCAGGGCTCCGGGTCGCTCAAGGTCACCCGCACCGGGTAGGGGCGGAAGCGGCCCGCCGCGCAGTAGGGGCGGCAGTCGTTCACCATGTCGGTGCCGGTGGCCGTCGCGGTCCGCGGCCCCCAGGTGTCCCAGCGGAGGCCTACGAGGCGGTTGTTGCCGTCCCCGCAGGCCAGCAGGTACTCCTCGGGACGCACCTGGGCCTCGGAGAAGCAGTCGACGACCACGACCGGATCCGGCGCCGGCGCCGGAGCGGCCCGGGGCTGCGCGGAAGCCGGTACCGTAGCCGCCGCGAGGGCCACCGCCGCGCACAGCAGCGTGGTCCTCCGAACCCTGGACCGGAGCGCTCGAGCGAACCGGCCGTCTCCTGAAGCGTCCACGAGACCCTCCTCGCATGTCTGTCCCGGCGTCGGCGCTGCGGCCATGCCCAGCTTCCACCATCCGGGCGAACCGCGCACCCGCTGGCGAAGGTGGAGCTGTCGTAGCTGGCGCCGGAGCCGACGCCGGAGTAGGCCCCCCACGGGGCGGCCAACCGTGCCGGCGAACAGCCTGTCAAGGTTCCCTTGACAGCTCGGCTCCGTCAAGGAAACATTGACGTCATGAACGTTTCGCAGGAGTCCACAGCCAACCCGCGCCCCCGCCCCCGTACGAGCCCCGTGACCATGATGTTCGGCATGCTGGCTCTCGCGGTGAGCTTGATCAGCATGGCTCTCACCCTCACCGAGAACATGGGAGTGGGCGCAACCGCGGCATTGATCGCCGCGGATCTGGTCCTCATCGCCGCCATGGGCGTCCTGTGCGCGGTGGTACGCCACGCCGCTGTCCCCGGCATGGCAGCCGCCGCGGCCGAGCCGTCACAGCGGCGTGATGAAGAACTGCTGGACGCGCTGGAGCCGTTGCGCCCTGCCGCCGGATCCTCGGGCGGCGGCCGATGAGCGGGGCCGAACTCCTCAGCCCTGACGAGATCGCGCGGATCCGCGAGGAGATCGCCGGCGCCGTCCTGGGGGCGCACGAGGGACTTGCCGACTCACTCGAGCACGACCCTGATGGGTTCCTGCGCCTGGTGGCCGCGGCCCGCGTCGGCGCCGAGGAGTCGAGCCGGCTCCTGCGGGAGGCCGTCCAAGGGGCCAGGTCCGCCGGACACAGCTGGGACACCGTGGGCGGGATCCTGGGCGTGAGCCGTCAGGCCGCCCAGCAGCGGTTCGCCGTCAAGACTCCCCCGTCCGCGCTCGACCCGGGTACGGGCGACGGCCCGGAGTGCCGGGTGATCACTCCGGTCACGGCGTTCAACGAGATGGCCGAACTGGACGAGGCCGCGCGCGCGGGCTGGCACCTGGTCGACTACGGACCGCTCTACCTGGTCGTGGAAGCCTCCGACCTCACCTGGGAACACCGGCGCACCATCGGCGGCCAGCGCCGGCGCCTGCAGGCCGACGGCTGGACCCAGGTAGGATCCGGCTCCTTCCCCTGGCGCTACTACAAACGGCCGGTGACGCCCCCTCACCCAGGCAACTGAGCGCCTCCATTGCGGAAGCGCCGCCTCTCGGATGCTCACGATCCGCTGTCACACGGCCGTACGCCCGAAGGTGGCGAGCCGAGGTTCGCTACGGGGTGGCGCCGACGGCTCTTGAGAACTTCTCCCACTGCGCCGCAACCACTTCCCGCGGCACTCCGCCGAAGTCTTTGGTGTCGATGGCGTTCGAGCGGAAGGAGAGCGTCACTGAACCGGAGCGGATCACCGTCAGATACCTGTACAGCGTGATGTCCTTGTCCTTCACGTCCTGCAGCACGATGCGATAGGCCAGCGCCTCGTCGCCGAACGCGGGGGCCTCCACCGGCTCCACCGCCAGGACCTTCGCCTCCGCGAGCGCCCGGTCCTCGGTGTAGCCGCCCGCGCACCGCCGGCCCGCCTCGGCCAGGCTCTTCGTCGCGGCGGCCGCGCCGCCGCCCTGGTAGGAGCGCAGCAGGATGTCGGTCCCCACGGCCTGCCATTCGCCGGGCACGGACGTCTTCGCGTAAGCCTGGGCCGTGTGGCCTGCTGCGCCGAGGCTGGTCAGCGGGGTGCATGCCGCGGGTTCGGCATCGAAGAGCTCGCTCATGGGCTCGTCGAGGAGCGGCTCGTCGGCCTCGTACCGGCCGGCTTTCTCGCCCGGGGAGAGTACGAGGGTCTTGAGCTGTTCCACGGTCGGTCCTGCCGGGCCGCCCTGAGCCGGTGTTCCGCTCGGGGCTGCGTCCGGTGCGGTGCCCGGGCTCCGGTTCGGGCCCGTGGAGGGCGCGGCCCCGTCCTGCGGCGGCGTCCCACTGTCGGCCCCTGTGCCGGCACCGCCGCAAGCGGTCGTACCGGCGAGCAGCAGCGCGCCGATGGCCACGGCCGCCGCTGTACACCGTGCAGTGCTGTTGCGCACGTTGCCGGTCCTCATCCTGCTCCCCCTCGAAATCGTGTTCGCAGACATGAGTGTGCAGGCGGTCGGACAGCGGGAGTCAGGCGGGGCCCTTGTGAAGGACAGGTGGCGCGTGGCGCGCTGGACAGGACAACTGGGCCCCGCGCACACACCGATAGCAACGTCATCAACGACCACAACGGCGGCAACGGCGGTTACGCGAGCCTGCTGGGCAAGACGGGCCCGCGCCCGTTGAGCCCTTGCCTGCTGGACAGGCGCGGATGCGCTGCTCGCACGCCTCAGCCGCAGGCTGAGGACCCCTCCACCTTCATGGACGCCGCGACCTGCGCTTTGGTCCGTCGGCCGCCCGAACGGCACCGCTGCCCGCCCGAAGCGCAAGCGTCCAAAAGGGTTAAATCCGAAGACCAATCCGGGGTTAAATGCTGTTACTGTCCGGGGTGGAGGTGCAGCAAATGCCGAGCCAGGAAGAGTTGTTCGACGCGGTGGACGCGCTGCTGCAAGGCGAGCCGAAGTTGCCGTCCCCCGCCGAGCGGGCCCGGCTGCGTGAGGCGGCCGGTGTCTCCCAGACCAAACTGGCCCAGGCCCTGAAGTCGAGCCCGCAGACGGTGAAGAACTGGGAGAACGGCCGCAGCGAACCGAGGCCGCCCCGACTTCAGGCGTACCTGCGGCTCTTGGAGGGCTGGGCCGAGAGGTACCCGGCGCCGACCGCGTCCGGACCCGTACCGGCCCCCGTCCCCGCACCGGCCCCTGTCCCCCCACCGGTCCCCGTCCCCGTCCCGGTCCGGGAGACGTCCGCACGGCCCGTGGCGCAGCCGGCGCCCGCCGCCCCCGCAGTCGCGCCCGCCGCCGCGACGGTTCCCCTCGTGCAGAGCGCGCCCGCGGCCAGGCCCGCGGCGTCATCGCGGCGCCCGGCCGCGAAGCGGGTCGTGCCCGGCATCGCCACCCCTCCCCACCAGCACGGGCCGCTTGCGGTGCTGGACGGTGACGGCATCGCGTACGGCGTGGACGGGATCGTGCTGGAGTGCCCGGCAACCACCATTCCGCAGCTGGTCGACTGGACCCTCAAGGAGTCCGGGCTCGGGGCGCCGCGCCTGCACCGCAACGGCAAGGACTCCGACCCGCTGATCGTGCTGACCGCGTCGGCGGCCGTACGGTTCGGGCTGCCCGAGCGCCTGGAAGGCCCGGAGGCCCGCCGTTCGCTGCGGCTGGAGGAGGACCACCCGGTCGTCAAGCAGATCACGAAGGCGAAGTGGAAACTGACGCAGCGCGGCTTCGGGCCGTGGGCGCGGGTCTACCGCCCGGCGCAGGCCGGGCAGCGTCAGTGCGTACAGCTGGCGATCCTGCCGTGGGAGGCGCTCGACACCCGGGCCTGGCCCGGGATGGCCGAGCTGCCGCCGGAGGACATCGCGCGCGTCCTCGGGGTCTACGCGCGGCGGGTGATCACCCCGCGCGGCTCCACCGCTGTCTCGGGCCTGGAGCTGATGACGGCGCTGCGTCCGCCGACCCGCGCCGTCAAGGACGAGACGTCCGGCACGTGGGTGTCCGGCCACAACCCCGGCTCTCTCGGCACCGAACCGGTCGACCCGGCGCCACCGGAGGCCCCCAGCGAGCATCCGGTCGCGCAGGGCTGGACGGGCGGCTTCCTCGACGAGGAGGCGTACCAGTGGGTCCGTGACCCGCAGTTGCTCTCCGATGAGGAGTGCCTGCGGCCGTACGCGATCGGCCTGGACCTCAACGTCGCGTTCCTCGCGGCCGCCGCCCGCCTGGTCGTGGGTCTCTCCGGCCCCGACCACTTCCACCGCCCCCGGTTCAACAAGAAGATCCCCGGCAGCTGGCTGGTGGACCTCTCCCCCGTCGAGCTGGACCCGCGGCTCCCCTCGCCGTTCACACCGTCCGGCCTGCGCCCGGCAGGGCCGGCCTGGTACCAGACCCACACCGTCGCCTACGCCGAGGAGCTCGGCTTCGAGGTCCAGCCGATCGAGGCGTTCCTGCGGCGGGAGACCGGGGCGTACCTGGACCCGTGGCACGACCGTCTCAAGACGGCGTACGTCGACACGATGGCCGACCTCGGCGTGCACGCGGACCTGGACGACCAGCAGTTCCTCGCGGCGATGGAGCGGCACAAGCAGAACGACCCCGCCATGGCGGCCGTCCTCACGGCGATCAAGTCGACGGTGAAGGGCGGTGTCGGCAAGCTCCGCGAGCGCCCGCAGGGCCGCCACTACCGCGACGGCGAGCGGTGGCCCGCCTTGGAGCGCCCGACCTGGCGCCCCGACATCCGGGCCGCGGTCATCTCCAAGGCGCGGGTGAACATGCACCGCAAGATGGCCCACGTCGCGAAGGCGACCGGCCAGTACCCGCTCGGGGTGCTGTCCGACTGCGTCGTCTACGCCAGCCCCGGACCCTCTCCGCTGGACTTCCTGCCCTACACCACCTCCGGCAAGCCGCTCCCCGGCTCCTTCCGCCTCGGCCCCGCCCCGGGCCTGGCGAAGGTCGAAGGCGTGCAGGAGATGGCCTGGGCCGTGGACCTGATGGAAAAGGGTCTGAACCCCGCCCGTCACATCAAGGGCGGCGACGCGGTCCTGGACGAAGGGGAGTAGGGCGGTGGGCGACATCGAAGACGCCCTGGAGCGCGCGGGCCGCGCGGTCTTCATCCGTCAGCCGCCCAAGGGCCTCCAAGCCCGGATCGGCTTCCGGGTGGAAGCCGAAGTCGACCAAGGCCGTGGCCGAGGAACTCGGGGTCAGCCGGCGATCGGTGGAGCGCTATCGCAAGGGCGAGCGGAAGCGACACGTCATCCCAGGCCCTACACGTCATCCCACGCCATCGAGCTCATCCGCCAACCGGCCGGCGTCCGGACGAACTGGGTGGTCTTGCGGCCGGAGCCCTCGAACCACTCGCCGTCGAGGACACCGGACTTGCGGTATTCGCTGAACCGGTGCGCGATCGACCCGAAGACCTCGGTCCGCTCGGCGACCTCCCATTCGGAGAACTCCGTCAGCGTCCCATCGGTGAGGATTCTCTCCCGGGGTTCGATGAACGCGTCGAGGTCGTAGATCACCGGTTCGCCCCCGAGGCCGTTCTTGATGATCATTCCTTGTGGGATGAACACCTCACGGACGGCGCCGAGGTTCGGCCGACCGCCACCGGTGTTGGTGAACGCGCCGAGGAAGGCGCGCATCAACTGGTCGAGCTCGGCCTTGACATCGGACACGGGGGATCCCTTCCACGGTGGAAACGCCTCGCGCCTGATCATCGTCCCCTGCCGCCTCGTCGGCAAGGTCGCCGTACGCGGTCCAGCCCGGGCCGTTCCGGCGACCCGGCCTCGGCGGGAGCGGCTGCCGGCTGCCGGCTGCCGGCTGCACGAGGCGCCCAGGTGGGGGACGTAGGCAGGCGTGACACGGCCGAATGGTCGGGGAAACGCATGGCGGCCCGACCGGCCGGTCACTCTGTCACCATGACCGAATCCCCGAGAACCCCCTCACCATCGGCCGACGAGCAGGTGGTCGAACGGCTCGTGCCGGCGTGGCTGGCAGAGGCCGCACGCAACAGCTCGCCCACCGCCGAGGAGGCCAGACGTGACTGGGGCCGGCGTCGCCTGTCCTCCGAAGCCGCCCGGGAACTCGCCGACTGGGTGACCGCCCGGGTCACCGATACGGCATTCAACGAGGACGAGGGTCCCACTCCCGACGGACCGGTACGCATCAGTGTGGCCGACAAGGCGGCGGTCCACCGGTGGCTCGCCGCTCACGGACATGACGTTTAGACCGGGTCCGGTCCTCCTCTAGAGCCGGCCAGTGGCAGGCCCGGCGGGCTCGGTCACCGATCGACGCCTCGGACCGGGCGTGGACGATGGAAGCGACGGACATTCTTCGGCCCCCTGGCCGCCCGCCGGCACATAGCCGAGGCGCGGCGGCTTCAAGGGGACGGACCAGAAGGACCAGGATGACTAGGAGTTGCTCCGGTGCGGGAAGGGTTACGGGCCTCATTCATCGCATGCCCCGCAGCCGCTCGAAACCCCGACACGGCAAGACCGCTTGTGCACGGTGTCTCCCGCGAGCCGTGAGCGGCACGCGCGCGTCGCGACCGGCAAGCAGCTGGCGCCGGCGTCGAAAGTCCCGGAGCGCGGATGGCCGGGCAGGAAATAACCGCGCCGGGGCGGGACCACGTCGGCTGACTCACGCAGCAGGCGCAGGGCGTAGTCGTACAAGGCGGGGGGAGGGTGAGCACGTCACGCTCTTCCTGGGCGCTCACCGAACGGGGCGGGGCTCGATTCCGTAGGTCATGTGCGCAGCCTGCGAGGCCGATTCCTGCTCTGTCGAAGGCATGAGGGGAGGAAGCCGCCGGAAATCAAAGGTGCAGTCCTGGCTCCCGCACGGGACGGAAGGGGATGGAAGGGGACGGGTACGCCGGAAATCTCACGTCACCACATCACCACGTCGGGTCTTTTCCTGTTCGGCCCAATGATCGACGGCACCGCTCGCCCTGTTGGCCTCGCATCCGGTTGATGTCGGGCTCGGGGCGAGTACCTCGTTCCGCATCCCTTACGTCCAAGTGTCGGGCAACCTATGGCTACCTACCATCCCTGGCCAGGTTGTAGACCAACACCAGAAGTGCAACCGCCATCACCACCACGTGCAACCACACCGGACCTGCTACCGTCGACCAGCTCACCGCCGCCTCCTCTCAGTCTCCGTACCCGGCTTCGCTTCATGACGGCGCAGCACCGACTCCAGCACCGCCCTCTGGAAGGCAGGCAGGGTCGGTCCCACCAGCCGGTTGACATCCCGTAACCGCGGACGCTTCTCTCCAGTCATGCAACGCGCCTGCCCCAAAAAGGCGCGGTGACACAGCATCAGGGGGCCATTTGCCGCGGTCGGCTGAGCTGGTGTTGTCCGACCATGAGCGTCAGGTGCTGGGTGGATGGGTTAGGAGCCCAATCCTCGCCCCAACTGGTGGAGTTGTGGGACCGGAATGTGCTGGGCTGTGCCGAGGCGGAGCCGCAGGGGTTGCCGCGGTCGGCCAGTTCGGTGACCCGGCGGGCTGACATGTCGCGGTCGACGGTGTCGAGGATCTGGCGGACCTTCTAGGGCTCGCGCCGCGACCTCGCCTTACGACGCGATCGGTGGCGTTCGTGGCACGGGTCAGGTGGTGAGAGGGGGCCAGGGGACGTCAGTTCCGACGGCGGCGGTGTAGTCGACGCCGGGGACAGAGAAGCCGTAGAGGCGGCGGACTTCGTCGCTGAACCAGTCGAGGTCGGCGAGTTCGGTGATGGTGTCGCTGGTGGCGGTGCTCCAGCGTTCGGCGACGGCGTTCTGCACGGCGGGGTCGAGTTCCCAGGTGTCGAGGCGGACCCGGCCCTCGTCGTCGAGGTCGAGGGGGCGGGCGCCGGTCAGCTGGTCCCACAGCTCCACCAGTTGACCGATCGGGGCCACCATGGCGTCGCCGAGGACGCCGCGCAGCAGCCCGACGTACAGGGCGATGCCGGGGATGGCAGTGGAGGACTGGGTGACGGCAGCAGCGTTGACCGAGGTCACGGCCCGGCCGCCCAGGGTCTTGCCGAGGCGCTCGTCCAACGTGCGTGCGGTGGCTTCCAGATGGGCCTTTGCGGCGCCGATGGTGCCCTGCCGGTAGATCGCCGCGGTGAGCGGCGAGCCGATGTAGGACAGGGCGGCGGTGGTGAAGCCGTCGGCGAGCAGGGACCGGTCAGCCAGAAACGTGATCCACCGTTCCCAGTCGGTGCCGCCCATCACCGCCACGGTCTGCTCGATGTCGTCGCCCTCGGCCGGCGCGGTGGTGACCTCCTTCACCTCCGGGGCGCCGTACTCGTCGAAGACGAGGGTCTTGGTGGTGTACGGCGAGCCGATCGGCTTGAGGGCCGAGGCATACACGTTGCCGGTGTCCGGGTCGGTGCGGCGAGGCGAGGCCACCGAGTAGATCAGGAAGTCGAGCCGTCCCCCGAACCGCTCGGCGAGGAGGTCGGCAACCTGCTCCTTCACCGTGTCGCTGAACGCATCACCATTGAGGAAGACCATGTCCCGCCCGTGCTGTTGGGCGAGCCGGGCAGTGGCGGCGGTGCGATACCAGCCGGCCGTGCCAGTGCGCCGCGCGGGCGCCTTCTCGAAGCACACGCCGATGCCACGGATACCGACACGGGCCAGGCCCGCGATCGTAGCGGCCAGGCCATACCCGGCGGACGAGCCGATGACCAGAGCCACCGGCCCTTCGCCCCCGGCGGTGAGCGGGGCAGGGACGGCCTGCCACATCTCGTCCACGAGCTGTCGGCAGCCGCGAGGATGGGAGTCGAGGAAGAGGAAGCCCCGGCTCTTGGGCGCAATGACGCGTTCGCTCACGGTGTGGTGTCCCAGGTGTCGTCACGGACCAGGATGCGGCGGCCGCCTCGGCCACCCCGTCCTGCAAAGTCTGCGGCCATGCGGATGAACGCGGTGATCTTGACCGGCACAACGATGTCCAGCCGGGCTTGGAGGGTTTCCCACTAGCTCTAACGAGGGCAGCTGGATGCACCCAAGTCCCATCCCGCGGGGTAGGACCGAACCTGCCGACCGGCAGGAACGTCTCGATATACCTCTATTCGGCGTCGTCGAGTTGCGCATGCGTCACCGCGACCCCGGGTCCTACGGATGGCACAAGATCGCCGACCAGATCCTCCAATGCCGCGCCAGCTCCTATCGACGCACCAATGACTCAGGTCACTAACGGCAGGCTGAAGATGTCTTCGAGGAGTTCGGGGACAGCACTTCATCGGCCGGTGACGCGCGCCCTTGGGTCGTTTTCAGGAGGTGCGGGCGGCCAGCCATTTGGTGAGGTCGCCCGCGATGTGGTCGGTGCTGGTCTGCACGACGACGTCGTGTTCGCGGCGGGTGGTGTCGCGGCGGACGATCTCGTATCCGCCGTTGTCCAGGACGGTGACGGAGGCGAACCAGGCGGGATCGTCCTGGTCGGGCTGGATGACGACGAAGGTGTTGTCCGTGTCGTTCAGGTCGTCGATCAGCATGAACAGGGCGTCCTCGGACGGGTCCTCGATGTGGTCGCCGTTCTCGCTGTCGGCGCAGTAGTACCTGGCGGCCACTGGACTCTCCCTTTCGCGTGCTGCAGGATCCGGTGGCCAGCATGGCACGGCGTGGCGGTCGGCCGGTGGTTCACAGCACTGGTGGATCGCCACGATCAGGATGGTCGCCTCGAAGCGGACGGCGGGCTTGTCATACCGGGTCGCAACCGCCCGGTGCTGCTTGTGGCCGCTGGTCCCGCACACGTTGAGCTCCGCGGGTTCAGCGAAAGTGAAGCTCGTTCAGGGGGAACTCCCGGGCCAGTGCGTGTGCGTCAGCTCGGTGTGTCCGTGGGTTCGGCCGGAATGCGGGGGCGGGCTGCGAGGCGGCGGGCTTCGGCCATGACCTCGGCATCGACCTGCGTCACTGTTCTGTCGCCGTATTCGAGGATGTCGTATTCGTCCTGGAGCTCGGCGAGCCGTTCGGTCAGGGTAGTCCGCCTCGGCGCGTGTGCAGGCGGTCAGGATCCGAAGTCCGGGGCTGTCGAGTCCGGCGACGAGCGCGTCACAGGCGGCACTGACGACATCGCAGGCACGGTTTTCTCCCGTGCTCCAGAGGGCGGCATGGTCCTGCAGGTCACTTGCCGCTGCTCCGGCGACGTCACGTGCCCGTGATTCCCTCCCGGGAGCGTCCGGTCGACCGGATTCATCGAAGCTGCTGTTCAGCGGCCCCTTCCAGCAGCCCCCGGGCCGAGTCCGTCCGCGTAGCGGACAGCGGCCTTCTCGTCGATGCCGAACACGAGCGCGAGGTGCAGTGGCTCGGCTGGGTCGGCGCCGCGGGCGAAGGCTTCTTCGAGTCGTCGGTCGATACGGAGCCTTCACGGGTGGTGGCCCGGGTCTCCCCGCTCAAGCACACCGACCTCAACTCCCGGGCCGCTAGGGCTTCGCCGCCGGCCCGCCGCGCGAGAGCCTGCGGGCCCTGCGCGACCCGGCCACGGTCCACCCTGACGAGGAAGATGGCGGAGAGGAGGGGTGAACAGCGGGTCGGGCAGCCGACTGAGGGTGTGACCACATCATCAAGGACGGTGTCCGTCAAGGGTCCTCCTACGCGGCGCTGATGCTCACCTGCAGCCACGGCGTGCGGATGCAGTACCACTACCGCCATGACATCGCTGGCCACGCCGGTGGAGTCTCGGCAGAGTCGCCGCGGTGGCTGTCGCTTCACACAGGCCGGCGGCGTCTTCGACCACGTCAGCCTGAAGGGCACAGCCTCCCCCCGGGGCTGGAGCAGCGAGGCCATGGGCGAGATGAACCGCACCGACTGGGCGAAGCACCACAAGGCATCCGAGACGGTGGTCGAGACCAACGGCACGATCACCGCCACCGGCACCGGCACCGGCGACATCGGGCTGACTGGGACCGAGGGCGGCCGTCCCGTGGAGCGCACGCTCACCGGCCTGACCGTCGCCCTGCTCATCGTGCTTGTGGTCGCGGTGCGGTTCGCCACAGCCGAGTACCGCCGCGAACCCGCGGGCGGCGCACCGGTCACCCGCCAGGTGCTCGCAGCGAAGGCGACCGTCGTCGGAGTCGTCACGTTCCTGACCGGTCTCCTCGCCGTGGGAACCGTGATCCCGTTCGGCCTGGTGATCCTGAAGGCGAACGAGATGCCCGCCATCGAGGTGTCCACGCTCACAGGAGTACGGGTCGTGGTCGGTAGTGCCGCAGTGCTCGCACGCGGCCGTGCTCGCTCTCACCCTCGGCGCCGTGCTGCGCCGCGCCTGGCTCGCGATCCTCGTCGCCGTCTCGGCCATCGCGGTCCCGTACGCCGTGACTGCCGTCCCGCTCCTGCCCGACGGCCTGTCCCAGTGGCTGCTACGGGTCACTCCGGCCGCCGGCTTCGCCGCCCGGCAGACCCGGCAGACCCGGCAGACCCGGCACCGAACATCCGCAGGGCGTCGCCCACTACGCGCCCTCCGCCGGGTACTTCCGGCTTCCGTGGTGGGCCGGGTTCGCAGTGCTGTGTGCGTACACGGTGATCCCCCTGGGTCTTGCCCTGAGCCGCCTGCCGCGCAGCGATGGGCGGGCCCGAGCAGTCCGCAGACTGGAGATGCCCCATGGCGGCGCGGGAGCCCGTGACCTCCAGCGCTTCCGGCGCTCGCCGCCGTGCCCGCGCCGCGCGCGAGCGGCCGGTGAGGATGGGGCACGATCCTCACCACCCGCCGAGGGCGCCCCCGAGCATCCGATCGGGTGGATACGCGGTGCGTCGCACGGGCCGAACCGAATCGGGAAGCCCAAAAGTGTGATCGTGCGGCAATCACCCAATCGCAATTGAGGGGAATCATCATGCGCATCCGTGCCGTCGCAATGGGAGCCACGATCGCAGCGCTCCTGGCCATGGGAGCCGGCGGGACCGCCACAGCCGCCGACCGCTCGGGCACCCAAGCGAGTCGTGCCAGCGTCGCCGAGGCGGACGGCCTCGGGATCGGCCTCGGGGTTGGGCTCGGTCTCGGCGTCGGTGTCAGTGTCGGGGGCAAGGGGGCCCTCGCCGTCGGGGCCGGAGCCGGTCTCGGCCTCGCTCTGTAGCGGCTACGGGAGTGGCCGCGGAGACCATTCCTTCGGACCGAGTTCGAGGAACTCCAGTCCGGTGAGCTCGGCGATCCCCAGGGGGGGCGGCCAGCGTGCCGCGACAGGCGGCGAGGGTGCGCAGGCGGGGCAGTCCGGCGACGGGGCGTGAAGATGACGACGAAGTTCTCTCCCACCCCAACAGCCGCCTCCCGCAAGCGGGCCAGGACGTCTGCCTGGTCCGGAAGGTCGAGGGCGAGGGCTGCGGCGGCACGGCCTCTTCGGGCCACGAGGTCCCGCATGTCCTCCAGGTACTCGGCCGCGAGCGAGCGACTTTCCTCGTCCGTGAACGCTTGGGCGGCGCGCCATCACGGGGCGACCAGCAGCAGCCGCAGGAGCTCGGGCAGGCCGATCGCAACCAGCGCCGCACCTCCTTCTCAGTCGGCATACAGGACCGGACGTTCCTCACCGCCTTCACCGCAGAAGAAGTACGTGCCCCCGGCGCCGCCCCGGCGAAACCATCGAGCGCGCCGCCCGAGGCGAGGTGGACTTCCTCGACATGGTCGCCGCGGTCCACGTCGAAGTCACCCGGCCAAGGGAGGAAACGGGCAGCTTCGTACTGTTCGGGAACAGAAGCGATCAACGATTCCGTGGACCGCGCCTTACCGCTCACCGGTTGACACGAACCATTGGCGAGCGCAGGCACACGGGAAGGACCACACCGCCGGGGAACCAGGAACACCATGCCGGCATCCCGCCTGGACACACCGCGGCTCCGAACCACATGCGGGCTCCCAATCGGACCGTTCATCCTGCTCTCCCGCTGTTCGCAACGGCCGTGGAGCAATAGTCAAGACTTGTGGGATCGGGGTTGATTGGAGGCGCCCTGGGTCTTGATCGGCCCTGAGGTGGTGGTACCGCCCCTGGTTGCGGGGAAGGATCACTGCTCGTCCATAATTTGGTCCGTGGGAAAGAGCTACGAACGGATAGAGGGCCGGCTTCGCGCCTTCATCGAAGCGCAGCACATCTTCTTCACGGCGACGGCTCCGCTGGCCGGTGACGGCACCGTCAATCTGTCGCCGAAGGGCCTGGCCGGTTCGTTCGCCGTACTCGACGAGCTCACCGTGGCCTACCTCGACTTCGCCGGCAGCAATGCGGAGACGATCGCCCACCTCCGGGAGAACGGTCGCATTACGCTGATGTGGTGCGCCTTCGACGGGCCGCCCAACATCGTCCGCGTGCATGGCCGTGGAGAACCGGTCTTCCGCGACGACCCGCGCTGGGCCAGCCTGCTCAAGCACTTCCCGGGCATCAACCCGACCCCGCACGGACTGCGTGCGATCATCGTCGTGTCCGCCGAGAGTGTCCGCGACACGTGCGGATACGCCGTCCCCTTCATGACCTACGACGAGGACCGCTCGCTGCACGCGTCGCGTTTCGCGCGCGAGACCGACGACTCGCTCGACGCGTATTTCCAAAAGAAGGAGCACATCGCGACCAGCATCGACGGCTTGCCGGGGCTGCCCCTTCCGCTGCCGCCGCTGCCGCCGCCGCAGGGCCACTGACACCCCATCGGCGACGCGGCACACGGTCAACCGTCGATGACGGGCACGTGATCGCCTTCGCTGTCGTTGCCCGGAATCGCGTTCGGCTGGATCTGGTGCGGGTTGTGTCCGCGAGTGGCGAGGAGCAGACGCCCCGGTGACCGCTCTCGCGTTCGGTGAAGCCAGCGCCGAGTTGATCCACGACGAGGCCGGACAGTCCCTACTACGAGCTGCCCCGGCGGGAGGAGAAACGCCGGTCGGGGGCACCCGGAGCCCGGCCGCGATCTCCCTGTTCTTCTCCCCGTCCACGAAGCGTTCTACGGCCTGCAACCGGAACCGCTCCCGCGCGGTCCTCCCAGGCAAATGACCCCGACCTCACCCAATCAAGTTCGGTAGCCGACCGAGAACAGGGAGCGCGGCACTAAACGTGGAGCTCCGCTGCCACGGCCCTGGATCGACAGCCGGCCGGGCCTGGTTCGGGCACCACCACCCCGACGGCAAGCACCCGCCGGTTGCCTCGCTGTACCGGGCGCTCGTGACGCGCGACGCCGGGGTCGTATCCGTAGGAACGGGCGCGGGTGCGCGGACTTCGCGAGACAAACGAGTAGGGACGAGACGCATCGTTTTGTTATGGTGAACGCGTGACTTTCTTCTACTTCCTCTGAGTCCGGGCACGGCCAATGCCGCCGTTTCTGCTGCCCGTAGACACTTCGCATCACAGGGAAAGTCACATGCGCGAACGCGCCCATACCGCTGTGCCCGTTGCCGTTGCGCAGCTGTCCGTCAAGGACGTCACCAAGTCCTACGGCACCCGGACCGTCCTCGACCAGGTCTCCTTCACCGTCCGCCCGGGCGAGAAGGCCGCCGTCATCGGCGAGAACGGCTCCGGCAAGTCCACCCTGCTGCGGCTGCTCGCCGCAGCCGAGGTTCCGGACGCCGGGGAGATCACCGTCAGCTTCCCCGGCGGCACCGGCCACCTCGCCCAGACCCTCGACCTCGACCCGGACTCCACCGTGCGGGACGCTGTCGACCTCGCCCTCACCGAACTGCGCGACATGGAGCGCCGGCTGCGCGCGGCGGAGGAGCGCCTTGGCGAGGCATCGGGGGACGAGCTCGCCGCGTACGGCGAGCTGCTGCTCGCGTACGAGGAACGCGGCGGATACGAGGCGGACGCCCGCGTCGACGCCGCCATGCACGGGCTCGGGCTCGCCGGGACCACCCGCGATCGCGCGCTCGGCTCGCTCTCCGGAGGGGAGCAGTCGCGGCTCGCGCTCGCCTGCGTGCTGGCCGCCGCCCCCGAGCTGCTGCTCCTCGACGAGCCGACGAACCACCTCGACGCGGCGGCCGTGCGCTGGCTCGAGGAGCATCTGCGCGCGCACCGCGGCACCGTCGTCGCGGTCACCCACGACCGCGGCTTCCTGGAGCGCATCGCCACCACGATCCTCGAGGTCGACCGGGATGCGCGCACGGTGCACCGGTACGGCGACGGCTGGGCCGGCTACCGTGCCGCGAAGGCCGCCGCCCGACGCCGCGCGGAGCAGGAGTACGCGGACTGGCTTCAGGAGGTGGCCCGTACCGAGGAGCTGCTCGAGGCCGCTGGGAAGCGGCTGGCCACCACCGGCAAGGACCCGCGGCAGGGCTTCGGCAAGCACCGCCGCTCGCACGAGGCAAAGCTCGGCGGGCAGGTGCGGGCGGTCCGGGAGCGCCTGGCCCACCTGCAGCGCAACCCGGTGGCGGCGCCGCCGGAACCGCTGCGGTTCACGGCGGCGCTGTCGGCGGCGGGCGGCGGGCATCCTGTCGACCGCCTTTCCCCGAGCTCTCGG
The DNA here is from genome assembly GCF_040611115.1 of Streptomyces sp. NPDC003038. Classification (NCBI taxonomy): domain Bacteria; kingdom Bacillati; phylum Actinomycetota; class Actinomycetes; order Kitasatosporales; family Streptomycetaceae; genus Streptomyces; species Streptomyces sp. NPDC003038. The sequence continues at coordinate 46,069 of NZ_JBEXNN010000023.1, read as the reverse complement.
CTTCGCTCGAGCACGGGCTACCCCCTTGCCGAGCTCGACGGCGTAGCGGTCGGCGATCGGCTGCGTCTGTACGGACTGCTGTCGATCGCGCCCGGGCAGCGGCTGCTGGTCACGGGCGAGAACGGGGCGGGCAAGACCACGCTGCTGCGCGTCCTGGCGGGCGACCTGGAGCCGGATGCGGGCACGGTACGGCGCCTTGCCCGGATCGGGTACCTGCCGCAGGAGCTGCCCGCGCGTTCCACGCGGCTCCCGCTGCTCGCCGCCTTCGCGGCCGGGCGGCCGGGGCTGCCGGGGCTGCCGGAGGAGTACGCCGAGCAGCTACTGGCGCTCGGCCTGTTCCGGGAGGAGGACCTGCACGTGCCGGTCGCGGCGCTGTCCGCAGGGCAGCGGCGGCGGCTGCAGATCGCGAGCCTGGTGACCCGGCCCGCGGATCTTCTCGTACTCGACGAGCCGACGAACCACGTCGCGCTCGACCTGGTCGAGGACCTGGAGGCGGCGCTCGCGGCGTACCCGGGAGCGGTGGTCGCGGTCTCGCACGACCGCGGCTTCCGCGAGCGGTTCCCGGGGCAGCGGCTGGAGCTGCGCGGCGGCCGCAGGTGCTGACCCTGCGGGGCCATGACCCTGGCCCGGCCGGACCTGCGGATCTCCGGGTTCAGGGCTCACACAGGCGCGCGCCCCGGGGCTGCACCGTCTTGGGGGGCCGCCTCCTTGAATGCCTTCAGGCCGGTACCCATCAGCGATGGCTCCCGCGCGCAGCGCCGGCCCGGCCGACCGGATCACCCGAGGCGCGCCAGCCGTACGGGGTGAGGACATCGCGCCCCTTCCCGTACGGCTCGAACGCGTTGGCGGAGCGGCTGTGCACCCTGAGTACCGCACCGGCGGGCCGATCCGCCCCTCGGCGGAAACCGTCAGCGTCTACGGGCTCGGCCCGCCCAGCCGCTACCGACCCCCGCCACATGCAAAGCCAGAAGCATCAGGCCCAGGATCATCACGTTCCCTGACGAGAACACGCTGTTCGTCGCGATCTCAGCGGCGTTGATCAGGAACGCGATGAAGAACAACACCGCAGCGGCAATACCCAGCATAGAGCGACTCCTTCAGAAGAGGTGAGACTCGTCTGCCCCCATATTCCGCCGCCAGACACCGATCGGCTACCGCGCCGTACGGAGGCGCCCCCCGGGCTCCTGGGCGGCGGGGTGGAGCGGACGGAACGGCCCACATCCCCTCAGGCGCTCGCGGCGACTGAGGGATGGTCAGGGGCAGTGGTCACGGGGGGGGAATACGTATCCATCATGACAGGTCAGAAGGCTTTTTCGTAGGATGAAGGGCACAGCGGAACAGCCTTGTTGGGGAGCCCGTGCGGATTCCAGAATCTCCCTCATGAATCGCACGGCGAACATCAATCACGACGCGGTACTGCGGGCGCGGGTGGCCCTCCTCGGATCGGAGACACTGCCGATCCGGCAACAGGTCTCTGCCTATCGTGTTCTCGTCCAGGCGAGCCCGTTGGCGTATCTGCCCCTTCTGACGATCGCCCTGTACGAATACAGCCGCCAGGAGTTCGCCCATCAGCACCAGATAGCCCTGACTCTTCGGGCCGAGTCCGTCGACGACCCGCCGCATGACGCGTCTGCCCGGGGGCGGCCTGCTCCGTGTGGCTGCCGGCGCAAAGCGGTGGCGGAGCTTTGGGGTGGTGGACCGAGGCCGGCCGTAGGGGTGGCGGGTTCACTCGGTGGTGCGGCCTCCCGCGGGCCCGGCCGCCCCGGTCACGGCCGGCTGCCTGAGGAGCGGTGCTCCGGGTGCGCCGCGCCGTGGCCGGGCCGAGCACTTCCCGCGTAAGGAGGGGGGCGGACGACATCGTCGGTGCGTGCAGCCTGCTGCCTCTCACCGTCGACAGGCCGCCCGGCGGCCGTTTCCGGCCTCCTCCTTCCGACCCATCACTTGACTCTGGAGGTGGCGCGTCATGCGCACAGCCAATCTCAACCACCGCCTGGTCATCATCGACGAAGACACGGCGGTGGACGTGGAAGCGGCCGGCGGCGGCTTGTTCTCCAGCGATCCGCAGGCCGTTTTCGACCGCTGGAACGAGTTCCGGGCCTGTGCAGGCTCCCGGACCCTGAAGGATGCCGAGCGGCAGGTGCTGGACGAGGCTGCGCTGCGGGCGCCGGTACCGCGGCCGCGACACGATCGTCCACCGGCTTGGTCGGCCGTCTCTTTGCAGCCCAGGAGGCCGGTGCGACGGTGCGGCCGTCCGACGGCGTCCGGAGCGGACGAGCGCCCGGTCCCTCGCCGGGGCCCCGACCTGGACCCGGACGGGGTTCGGGGTCGGACCCCCGGGTCGGGCCCGCGGGCGGCTCACCAGGCCAGCAGGCCCGGCGCCGCCGTGTCGATCTCCTGGGCGATCTGTTCGGCCACCAGGGGGACCTGGCCGTCCCAGTAGAAGTGCGCACCGGGGTAGAGGTGCACCCCCAGCACCTCGTCGGCGCCGCGCTCCCACCCGGTGAGGGCCTCCCGGTCCACGACGTGGTCCTCCTCGCCGCCGAAGAGCGAGAGCGGCACGGTGATCCGCGCCGAGGCCTCCGGGCGCGGCTGCCAGCTCTCCACCACCGCGAAGTCGGCGCGGACCCTGGGCTCGTACAGCGCCCACAGGTCGTCGTCCTGGACGACCGCCGCCGGCAGGCCGCCCATCGCGGCCAGTGCCGTCCGCAACCGGGTGGAGTCCATGGCGTGCATCGGCTCCCCGGCCGCCGCGTCCTCCCCGAACGGCGACTCGCAGGCGGAGACGCCCAGCCACACCGGTTCCGCCATGCCCCGCTCCGCCAGCTGCCGGGCCAGCTCGTAGGCGACGAGCGCGCCCATGCTGTGCCCGAAGAAGGCGAACGGTGCTCCGTCCAGCCAGGGGGCCAGGTCCTCCAGCAGGTACCCGGCCAGGCCGACCGCCGTCCGGACAGGTGCCACGCCGCTCAACGGGCCGCGGCCGGGCGCCTCCAGCAGACACACGTCCCAGCCGGTCGGGAAGTGCTCGGCCCACCCGGTGTACGCCAGGTGCGAGCCTCCCGCGTGGTGGAAGACGAAGAGCCGCAGTTCCGGGTCGTCCACCGGGCGCGGCCGGATCACCGCCGGCACCCGGCCGCGGCCCCGTTCCGGCCCGTGCTCCCGCTCCCGTTCCTGGGTCGGCCCGCTCATTTCTTCGCTCCTTCGGATCGGACGGCCTTCAGCAGCCGGGTCAGCACCTGGCTGTCGCCCATCTCATGGAAATCCGCCGCCGGGTCGGCCGCGAGCAGTCCCTCCACGGTCTGGCGCCACAGCACGGGATGGTCGATCTGCTCGGTGAGCACCTCGGCCGTCCCGGCCGCCGGATAGGGCAGGGCGGTGCGGTTGGCGATGACCGGGAAGCGCGGGGCGCGCAGGGCGGCCCCGGTCGCGGCCGGCCGGAACTCGTCGGCGGCCGGTGTCATGTGCCGGGTGTGGAAGGGCCCGCTGACCTCGAGCCGGCGTACGGCCTTGGCGCCGGACGCCTGCAGCATCGAGCGGGCCGTCTCCAGTTTCGCCAGCGGGCCCGCGATGATCGTCTGATCCGCGGTGTTGTGGTTGGCGACCTCGACGGCCTCCAGGCCGGCGCGGCGCAGCAGCAGCCGGATGACGGCCTCGTCCATGCCCACGACGGCGGCCATCCCGCCGTCCGTGATGCGGGCCATGGCCCGCGCGCGGGCGAGCACCAGGCGCAGTCCTTCGGCGAAGCCGAACACCCCGGCGGCGTGCAGGGCGTTGTACTCCCCCAGGCTGTGCCCGATCGCCACGTCGGGCTCCGGAGCCTCCTCGCGCACCGCCCGGTAGGCCAGGGCGTTCACCACATACACGGCGGGCTGGGTGAGCTCCGTCCGTGACAGCTCCTCCGCCGGGGTGTCCAGGCACAGGGTGCGGACCGACCGGCCGAGCAACTCGTCGGCCTCCGCGACCCGGTCCGGGTAGCGGTCCAGCAGGGCGCGGCCCATCCCGGGGCGCTGGGTCCCCTGGCCGGGAAACATGAAGACACGGGTCACGGGTGTTCCTCCTGGTGGGCGGCCTGCGGGACGAAACGGCTGTCGGCGAACACCAGGGCGGGCCGGTCCGACAGGACGGCGAAGGACTCCACCCGGCCCAGCAGCAGGGTGTGATCGCCGGCCGGACGGGCGTCGGCCACGGTGCAGTCGAAGTACGCCACGCCGTCGAGCAGGATCGGCGCGCCCGAGCGGGGAGCCGCCCGCCAGGGCCTGTCGGCGAACGCCTCAGCGCCGGAGGGCCGCGAGCGGTCGGCGAACCAGGTCGCGTCGGCTTCCTGGTCTGCGGCGAGCACGCTGACGCAGAAGGTCCACGAGTCCAGGATCCGGTCGTGCAGCCGCGATCCCCGGCCGAGCGACACCATGACCATGAAGGGGTCCATGGACACGGTCGTGAAGGAGTTGACGGTGGTGCCGTGCGGCTGCCCGTCGGCGTGCGTGGTGACCACCGTGACGCCGGTGGCGAACCGACCGGCCGTCCGCCGGAACCGTCGGCGCGCCGTGGCGGCGTCCTCCGCGAGGCCTACGCCCCCGCCCGGGGCCTGACCCGCGGGCGGCGGGCCCTCGGCCGTCACGAGCTCGCCCTTCGCAGCGCGTCGAGCTGGTGCAGGCCGTCGAGCACGGTCTTGGCCGGGAGCCCGAAGTCGATGAGGCAGGCCACCTCGTCCGCGCCGAGGTCCACCAGCCGCTCGACCACCGCGGCGGCCTTGGGGAGGCTGCCGAGCAAGCCGCCGTCCTCGTAGTACCGGTCGAAGGCGCGCTGGGCGAGGAAGTCCAGGTCCCTGTCACGCAGTTTCGCCGGGTCAATCGTGCGGGCGCTGCCGTGGGCCTGTGAGCCGAGCAGCAGCCCCACCGAGGTGCGCAGGTAGGCGGTGAGGGGCTCCCGTACCAATTCCCGGGCCCGGTCCTCGTCCTCGTCGAGGTAGGTGTGCACCATGACCACCACGTGGCCCCGGTCGCCGGGTGCGGCGTCCGGGCGGGCGGCGTACGCCTCCCGGTACGCGGCGATCTTCGCGCTGAGCTCGTCCATGTCCTGGCCGAGGAGGTGGGTCAGTACGCCGGCGCCGAGCGTGCCCGCGTTGCGGAACGTCTCGATGCCCCCGGCGCTGGTGATCCAGACGGGCAGCTCCCGCTGGACGGGGCGCGGGTAGGAGCGGACCGTGCGCGGGCTGCCGGTGCCGTCCAGGACCTGCGCCTCCTCGCCTCGCCACAGGTCCCGTACCTGGTGGACGGCGTCCAGCAGTACCTCGCGGCGGTTCTCGTAGGACTCGGGGCGCAGGGCGAAGTCGGTGGCGTGCCAGCCGGACGCGAAGGCGAGGCCGACCCGGCCGGCCGAGATGTTGTCGACGACCGCCCACTCCTCGGCGATGCGCAGCGGGTGGTGCAGGGGGGCGACGACGCTGCCCGCCCGGATCGCGACGCGGCTGGTGACGGCAGCGATCGCGGCGCCGGTCACCGCCGGGTTGGGGTAGAGGCCGCCGAAGGGGTGGAAGTGCCGCTCGGGGGTCCACACCGCGGTGAAGTCGTGGGCATCCGCGAACCGGGCGCCTTCGAGGACCAGGTCGTAGCGGTTGCCGGAGTCCTGTGGGGACGTGCTGTCGTTGCCGAAGTAGAACAGGCTGAAGTCCACGTGCATCTCTCTGTGTCGTTCGGGTGTCGGGTGGGAGCCGGGCGCGGCTCTCAGGGGCGGACGCCGCTTGCGGCGTCGGCCGGGGCCGGAGCGGGGGCCGCGGCGGCGGCCGGTGTCACCTTCCCGCCCGCCGGACCGGCCGAGGCCTGCGCCGGCTGTGCGTCTTCGGGCTCCGAGGTGTCCTCGACCACGCGGGTACGGGCCGCCCAGCGGGCCACCGCGGGCGTCGCGAGGCCGCCGGCCAGCAGGAGGGCACCGAACAGCAGCCATCCGGGCCAGCCCCATCCGATGATCACCGCGGTGGTGAGGGCGGGGGTCACGGCGCCGCCCACGCGTTGGGTGAGGTTGAACATGCCCTGGTACTGACCGTGCGCGTGGGCGGGAGCCAGCTCGTAGGACAGGGCCCACGATCCCGCGGAGTGCAGCATCTCCGCGCACACGTGCACGATGGCGCCGACGACCAGGCAGACCGCGGCGACCCAGGCCGGCTGCCCGGCGGACAGTGCGAACACGGCGCAGCACACCGCCAGCAGGATCCCGGCGCGCCGCATGGCCCTGGCGCCGCCGGTGACGTCCTCGGCGCCCTTGCTCATCCGGACCTGGAACAGCACGCACATGGTGGTGTTGACGAAGACGAGCCCCGCGAACAGCGAGATCGGCGCGTCCGTCCGCTCGGCGATCCAGATCGGCAGTGCCACCGTCAGGAGGGCGTCGGTGCCCAGTACCAGAACCGCGTTGAGCACCGAGACCGCCACGAACGGCGCGTCCCGCAGGACGTTGGCCGCGGCTTCGTCTCCCGGCGGGCCGGAGCGGGCCCTGGTGTTCGGCAGCGGCAGGCACATCAGCCCCGCGCCGACGAACAGCAGCCCCGCGGCGGCGAGCAGCCACCGGTAGAGCGTGCCCGAGTCCGCCGCCAGTGCGACGCCGCCGAGCAGCGTGCCGAGGGAGAGGCCGACGTTGATGACGGACTGCAGGTAGGCGCGGGCCCGGACCCGTTCCGCCGGGGGCAGTGCCTCGGCGATCAGGGCGCCGCGCGCTGCCGCGCCGCCGGCGTCGGCCATGGCGGAGAGGGCCGCGACCACGAGGAACCCGGTGAACCCTCCGGACAGGGCGTAGCAGCCGACCGCGACTCCCTGGAGGACGCCGAAGAGCACGGAGGTGTTGCGGGAGCCGAGCCGGTCGGAGAGCCGCCCGGCGGGGATGCTCACGATCATGGCGAGGACGGCGGCGACGGTGAGGCCCAGGCCGACGTCGCCGGCGTCGATGCCCAGCGCCCGGATGAAGAAGAGCACGCTGACGGAGAGCAGGAAGCCGTTGGCCACGGTGCGGGCCAGATTGCTGAACGCCAGGATCCGCACCACGCCTGGCGGCGGCTTGAGGTCGTGGAACAGGCTCCGCAGGCGGGAGCGCGGGGCGTCCGCGACGTCGTTCACCGGCTCGTCCCTTCGGTGAACCGAGCCCGCAGCGCGGGCCGGTCGATCTTCCCGTTGGGGTTGAGGGGCATGGCGTCGAGGAACGTCCAGCGGCGCGGCACCATGTGGACGGGCACGTGCCTGCGCAGCCACAGCATCAGGTCGGTGGCCTTGAGCTCCGTCCCCGTGTAGCAGCCGACGAGTTCGGTCTCGTCCGGTCCTGGCACGGCCAGCACGACGACGTCACGGACGGAGTCGTGGCGGCGTACCGCCGACTCGATCTCGCCCAGTTCGATCCGGTAGCCGCGCACCTTGACCTGGCTGTCGAGCCGCCCCAGGTGGCTGAGTGTGCCGTGTTCCCGGCTGACCCGGCGCACCCGGTCGCCCGTGCGGTACCAGTGCTCCGCGGTGAGCGGTCCCCGGCCGTCGTACACCTGCGCGGGCTCACCCGATCCGGGGACGTAGGCGAGGAAGCGGCCCTTGTCGTCGGCCGGGTCGAGGTATCCGTCGAAGCGCTGCGGGCCGCGCACGCACAGCTCGCCCTCCTCGGCGGGCAGTCCGTCGTCGCCGAGGACGACGTGGTCGAGGAAGTCGTACACGGGTCCGATGGGCACGGTGCCGTTCGACGCCTCGGGCCAGTCGCCCGGTTCCTGCGGGAGCCGGAACTCGCTGCAGGCGACGGTGAGTTCGGTGGGTCCGTAGACGTTCTCGATCCGGGCCTTCGGCGCGGCCTCGTGCCACAGCCGGGCCTGCCGCGAGGTGAGCTGCTCGCCGATGAAGACGCCGTAGCGCAGCCCGGTGGCCTGCCCCGCGGGCAGTCTGCCGAGGCTCGCGGAGACGGACACCACGGAGGGCACCGAGAACCAGTGGGTGATCCCTCGGTCGACGACGTACGCGATCGGCTCCAGCAGTTCCGTGCGCTGGGGCACCACCAGGGTGGCGCCGCCGCCCCAGGTGACGAACAGGTCGAAGACCGACGGGTCGAAGGTGAGGTCGAAGGTGTGCGAGACGCGGCAGCCGGGGGCTACCTCGAACCGCCGGATGTTATGCCCGACGTACGGGGCGAGGTTGCGGTGCCGGATCGGGACGCCCTTGGGGCGGCCGGTGGATCCGGAGGTGAACAGGACGTACGCGACGTCGTCGGGGCCGCTGGACCGTGCGGGCAGGGCCGCCTCGTCGGCGGGCAGCGCCGCAGTCTCCTCCTCGGTCAGCAGCAGGACGGCGGGCCCGGCGCCGGTGTCCGCGCCGAGCTGGGGCGCGCCCCCCTCGTCGACGAGCAGGACCTCGGCCCGTGCCAGCTCCCACACGGCGCGGTTGCGCGCCGCGGGGTAGGCCGGGTTGAGGGGGGTCACCGTCGCGCCCAGGCGCAGGGCTGCCAGGTAGCCGGCGAAGGCCGTGAGGCTGCGCGAGGCCAGCAGCGCGATGCGGGCCGGAGCCTCGCCGCCGTTGGCCCGCAGCAGTGCTCCGGCGACGGCCGCCGCCCGCTCTGCGAGTTCCCGGTAGCTGTGGCTGCGGCCCAGTACCTCCAGGGCCGGTTCGTCGGGGTGGTCCGCCAGGGACCTCGCGAACCAGTCGTACAGCGTGGGTTGCGCCGGTTCGTCGCGGTCGGTGGTGTCGGTCATCGGGTTCCTTGCAGGTCGAGCAGTTCCGCGTAGGCGGCACGTCGGGTGGTTGCGAAGTCCAGGCTCTTGATGAGGAGGTGGGCCGTCGGGTTCGGGTCGTGGCCGCCTCGGTCCAGCCACGGCCGCCAGGCCTGCGCCTCGACCCCGGCGCTGCCGGCGGGCCCGGCGAGGGCGAAGCGGCGCAGGCCGCGCACGGCCAGAGGGTCGAGGGCCTCGTTCTCCCGGTCCAGGGCGCGCAGGGCCACCTCCCGCTGCCAGGCGCGTTCCGACACGGTGCGGGTGGGCCGGTCTCCCGCCGTGAGCAGTTCGAAGAGGCCCAGTGCGCTGACGGTCGTCTCTCCGACGAGGTGGTAGGCGCGGCCCTCGGAGGCCGGGGAGAGGGCGAGTTCGGCGATCGCCCGGGAGGCCAGGTCCACCGGGCTGACGGCAAGGGGCCGTTCGTCCCGGGGGTGCACTCCGGTGGCGAGCGCGCCGGCGATCAGGCGCCACAGCGGGTGGTCGGGATCGCAGGCGCCGGAGGAGGTGTCGCCGAGCAGCAGTCCGGTGCGGAACACGCGCACGCGCATGCCCTCGCCCTCGGCCCGCTCGGCCAGCCGTTCGGTGACCCAGCTGGCAACGGCCCCGCCGTGCATGCCCGGTACCAGGGGCTGTTCGCGGCTCTCCTCGATGCGGGCGTCCGCCCCGAGTCCGGAACCGCAGGCGCTGAGCGTCGACAGCAGGACGAGGTCGTCGATGCCGTGCCCGCGCATCCAGGTGAGGAGGGACACCATCGGCAGGACGCTGTCCTCACGGACTTGCTCGTACGCACCGTGCAGGTCGACGGAGGCCGCGGTGTGCACGACCCGGGCGATCCGGTCGGGCGTCAGTCCCGGACGGGACTGCCAGGCGTCGGTGCCGTCGCCGCACAGCACCCGTACGCGCTGCGGGTCGGGTACGGGCAGGGCGCAGGCCAGGGCCCGCTCCCGGAGCAGGTCGCGGGCCTCGTCCTCGTCGGCGGCCGGTACCAGGACGTGGACCAGGCCGCTCGTCGCCCGGACCAGCTCGTGCAGCACGAAGGTGTCGAGGAAGCCGGAGCCGCTGGTGAGCAGGGTGTCGGTGGCTCCGGCCCGGTCGCCGGTGGCGCCGACGGGGCCGATGGGCAGGGCCAGGTCGGCGACGACCAGGTCGGCCTCGGTGAGTCCCCGTGGCGGTGCGCCGGTCTGCTGTCCGGCGTCCGGCGCCGTCGCGGCGCGCACGATGCCGGCCATGCGCCGGACCGTGGCCTGCGCGCCGCCCGCCCGGAAGACGTTGACCGTGACCGCGAACTCGCGCTGCAGCGAGGCCTCGATCCGCATGGAGGTGAGCGAGTCCCCGCCGAAGTCGCCGAACTCGTCGTCGGGGCCGAGACCGGAGTGCCCCAGCACCCGGCGCCAGACTTCCAGCACCCGGGCCATCACGGGGTCGGCTCCGCTCTCGCCGGCCGGCCCGGCCGTCGTGTCCGCGGCCGGGACCGGGCCGGCGGCCGGTGCAGGATCTGCCGTGGACGTCGGCCGGGGCGGTGCGGCGATCGGCGGCAGCGTGTCCAGGGCCCAGTACGTGCCCCGTACGAAGGGGTAGGCGGGCAGCGGGACCCGGCGGCCGGCCGGCCCGCCAAGGGCCTCCCAGTCGACGTCCGCGCCGTGTGCCCAGGCCGCGGTGACCGCGGCCTCCAGCGCCTCGTCGGTGGCCGCGCCCCTCCCGTCGAGGGCCAGCACGTGGCGGCCGCCGCCGGACTCGCCGCCGCCGAGGAGGATCGCGAACCGGTCCGCGCGCGGCTCCTGGCCGGGGGCGGCCGTCTCGGCGCGCCCCTTGAAGGCGGCTGAGAGCCGGGTGAGGACCGCCGGGTCCGGGGCGGGCCCGGCCGGAGGTACGAGTACCACCCGACGCAGCGTCTTCGGCGGCTCCGCGACACCCGCGCGCAGGTCGACGGCACCCGCGCGCAGCTGCGCGGCCAACGCCGCCGGGTCGAGGGCGGATCCGGTGACCGTGCTGCGCAGCGGCAGCGCGGTACGTCCCACCCGGAGCGTGTGCGCGGCGTCGGCGAGCGCCGGTGCGTCGGGCGCGGTCAGTGCCCCTGCGAGCTCCTCGGCCACGGCCGCGAGTTCCCCGAGCGTCCGCGCGGACAGCACGAGCCGTACGCTCTCCCGCTGCGGCGCGGCGGGTCCGGTGGGCGCCGGCGGCGGTCCGAGCACGGCGGTCGCGTTGGTGCCGCCCAGCCCCATGGAGTTGACCAGGACGTACGCGTCGTCGCCGGTCCGGGTGGGGGTGGGGGCGATGGTGAAGGGGCTCTCGGCGAGTACCCCGGGGTTGCGGGGCCGCTCGAACATCGGGTGCGGCGGCAGTTCTCCGGTCCGTGCCACCTGGACGGCCTTGATGAGTCCGGCGATGCCGGCGGCCGGTCCGGCGTGGCCGATGTTGGCCTTCACCGATCCGAGTCCGCAGAAACCCGCCGGGGCGGAGCACGCCCGGTCCAGGCCCGCCCTGATTCCGGCGGTCAGTCCGCGCAGCTCGATCTGGTCGCCCAGCGGTGTGCCGGAGCCGTGTGCCTCGACGTAGCGCAGCTGGTCGCCGCGTACTCCGGCGACGTCCAGGGCGGCGGCCACCACGTCCGCGAGTCCCGAGGGGCTGGGCGCGGTGAAGCCGGAGCGGGCCGAGCCGTCGTTGCCGACGGCGGTGCCGTGCAGGACGGCGAGGACGGGGTCGCCCGCGCGCAGTGCGTCACCGAGGCGGCGCAGGACGACGACCCCGACGCCGGAGCTGAAGGAGGTGCCGGTGGAACGGGCGTCGAAGGGACGGCAGTAGCCGTCCTGTGACTGGAGGCCTCCGGCGTGGAAGCGGTAGCCCAGCATCGGTTCGTTGACGGAGGCGCCCCCCGCGAGCGCCATGTCGCATTCGCCGGACAGCAGGGACAGCACCGCGTAGTGCACCGCCGTCAGTGACGAGGAGCACGCGGTCTGCACCCCGATCGAGGGCCCCCGCAGGCCCAGCTTGTACGCGACGCGGGAGGGCAGGAAGTCGCCCAGCCCGCCCAGGTGCAGGGCCACGTCGTCGACGGCGCCCATGACGCCGTCGGTGAGGGCCCGCGACGCCTGGAGCGCCGCCGTGTAGGTGCTGGGGCTGCCGCCGGCGAAGACCCCGGTGACGAGGGGGTCGCCGCTCGGTGCGTGGCCGGCCGCTTCCATGGCCTGCCAGCAGGCCTCCAGGAAGATCCGCTGCTGCGGGTCTGTGGCGGCGGCCTCGGCCGGTGAGTAGCCGAAGAACTCGGCGGCGAAGTCACCGGCCGCCGGGATCCCGGCGGCGCGCCGTACGTAGGCGGGATCGTCCAGTTGGCGTTCGGTCAGGCCTGCCGCCAGCAGGGCGGCCGGGTCGAGCTCGCGGATGGAGACCCGGCCTTCGGCGATGTTGCGCCAGTACTCCGAGGGGTTCCAGGCGTCGGGGAAGCGGCAGCCCGCCCCGATGACCGCGATGGCGCCGTCGTCGCTCACGCGGAGCCCTCCGCCGCCCCGTCGCGCCGACCCCGTTGCAGCAGCCCGGAGCGACCGGTCTGCGGCGAGGCGGGCTGCGGCGCGACGGTCCGGGACGCGGCGGGCCGGGGCTCCGCCGTCTCCTCCGGGACCGCTGCGGCGCCGGGCTCCTCCTCGCCGAGGAACGCGGCCTGGGCCTCGATGGTGCTGTGCTCGAACAGGTCGGCGGCCTCCAGTTCGCGGCCGGACAGTTCGGACAGTCGCTCCATGAGGACGATCAGGAGCAGCGAGTCACCGCCCGCCTCGAAGAAGTTCATGTCGTGCGCGAGGCCGGAGCGGTCGAGCACGCCCTCCCAGACCTCGGCGATCCGGTCCGCGAGGTCCTGGGTCGGGGTGGTGGTCAGCACAGGTGACTCCAAGTCGGTAAGAAGGTCCCCGGCGGCGTTCGCCAGGTCGTCGAGCAGCCCCTCGACGGTCGGTGCGTCGAAGAGGGCGGTGAGGTAGGTGAGCGAGAGGCGGAAGCCGTCCGGGTCGCCCGTGAGGGTGAGTTCGAGTTCGTACTTCGCCTTCAGCCGCGGTGGCGTCAGGTACCGGGAGACGGTCCGGTCGCCGAACCGCGGCGGCTGCGGCGCCTCGTCCGCCGCGTTGAGGTAGACCGGGGTGACCGCGGGCCGGCTCAGGTCCCGGTCGGGCTGCAGCGCGGCCGCGAGCACGTCGAAGGGGGTGTCCGCGTGCCGGTACGCCGCCATGGCGGAGGTCCGGACCCGGTGCAGGAGCTGTCGCCAGCTCGGGTCGCCCGTCAGGTCCGCGCGCACCAGGAGGGTGTTCACGAACATGCCGACGGTCTCCGCGTGCTCCGCGCCGTCCCGGCCCGCCCACGGGAAGGCGAACAGGAAGTCCCGCTGCCCGCCGCGCCGGGCCAGTACCGCCGCCGTCAGCGCGGCCGCGACCATGAAGGTGGTGCAGCTCAGCTCGCCGGCCACCGCCTTCAGGCGGGCCGAAGCCCCCGCGGTCAGCCGCAGTTCGCGCAGGTCCGCCTCGACCGACTGCGTACGCCCGCGTTCCCGGTCGTGCGGCAGCGCGATGTCAGTCGGCGCTCCGCGCAGCCCGTCCAGCAGCGTCTGCGGCCCGTCGCCCGGGGCCTGCGGGGCCCGTTCGGCGGCCGTCGCCGGGTGGCCCGGCGCGGGCAGCTCCAGGGGAGCCCCGGTGGTGAGGGAGGAGTAGGTCGCGGCGAGGTCGCGCAGCACCAACTCCAGCGACCAGCCGTCGGAGACGATGTGGTGGACGCCGTAGACCAGCAGGGTGCGGTCCGGGCCGACCGCGATGACCTCACCGCGTGCGGGCGCGTCCTTCGCCAGGTCGAACGGGGTCCAGCAGACCGCGGCGACCCGCTCCTCCAGCTCTGCCGCGGTCCAGCCGGTGCCGTCGACCAGGACGGCTCCGGGGGCCGTTCCGTCGGTGCGGTAGACGACCTTGCGGGCCGCGGTGTCCAGGGTGAAGCGCGAGCGCAGCCCCGGGTGCCGGGCGAGCGTACGGACGAAGGCCTCCACCAGGGCCGTCCGGTCCACGGGGCCCTCTATCTCGACCACGCTCGGGGCCAGGTAGGCCACGCGTACGCCGCGCAGCCGGTCCAGGAACCACAGGCGCTGCTGGACGGGGCTGCCCTGCCGGGGCTCCGCGGCGTCGGCGGGCTGCGCCGCCGCCGGCCGTCCGGCCTGCGGCCGGGCCTCCTCCAGGGCGCGCGCCAGTCCGGCGACGGTCGGGTCGGTGAGGAACGCGCGCAGCGGGACCGCGCAGCCCAGGCGGCGTTCGGCCTGCGCGAGCATCCGCACGGCGAGCAGCGAATGGCCGCCCACGGTGAAGAAGTCCGTCTCGGGCGAGAGGGCTTCGGCGGCGACCGGTTCGCCTCCGGGCCGGGTGAGGGCGTCGGCCATGAGCCCCGCGGCACGGAGCTGTGCGGGGGTCAGTTCGGCCGGTCGGACCTCGGCGCGCGGCAGCGGCCGGTCGAGCAGCGCCGCCAGGGCGGCCACGTCGACCTTGTCGTTGACCGTGCGGGGCAGCGTGTCCACGACGTACACGTGCTCGGGGAGCACGGCGGCCGGCAGCCAGCGCAGCAGGGGGCGGACAAGGTCCTCCCTGGTCACCGGGGTGGCTCTGCCCTCCTTGCTGAGCTCCACGTGGGCGATCAGGACGGCCGGTTCGCCGGCCGCGTGGACGGCTGCGGCCGCGACGGCGGGGTTCTCCTCGATGAGCCGGGTGACCTCGCCCGGTTCGATCCGGTTGCCGAGGATCTTCAGCTGGTCGTCGGCGCGGCCGAGGTACTCCAGCTGCCCGTCCTGCCGCAGCACCACCCGGTCACCGGTGCGGTACATGCGGGCCCGGGGTTCCTCGCCGAAGTGTCCGGCGTACGGGTCGGGCAGGAAGGCGGCCCCGGTGAGGTCGGGGCGGTCGAGGTAGCCGAGGGCGACGCCGGCTCCGGCGACGTACAGCTCGCCTGGGACGGACGGCGGCAGCTCCTCGCCGTGCGGGCCCAGGACGTAGGCGCGCGTGCCGGGCAGCGGCACCCCGATGGGCGGGGCGCCCGGGGCGCCCGGGTTGACGTGGGCATAGGTGGAGTTGCAGGAGGCCTCGGTGGGCCCGTAGACGTTGACGACCGCGGTGTCCCAGCGCTCGGCGCAGTCGGCGGCCAGCTTGCGCGGCAGCGCCTCGCCGCCCGCGTACGTCACGCGCAGGGTGCTGCCCCGGTCCTCGTCGGCCTCCAGCATCGCGTGGAGCAGGCTCGGGGTGATCGAGCCGGCCACCGTCGCTCCGCGCGGGCCGCGGACCAGTCCCAGCAGGGCCCGGGCGTCGCGGCGCTCCATGTCGTCGGCGACGACCAGTTCGGCACCCGCGACGAGTGCCTCCACCACGTTGAAGGCGGCCGGGTCGAAGGCCGTGCCGGCGGTGAGCAGCAACCGGTCTCCGGGGCCGAGCCCGCAGTCCCTGCCCCACCACAGGGCGGTGTTCAGCAGTCCGCCGTGCGGTACCAGCACGCCCTTGGGGCGGCCGGTGGTGCCCGAGGTGTAGATCACGGCAGCAGGGTCGGCGGCGGCGGGTGCCACGAGTCCGTCCGGGAACTCACCGGCGCGACCGCGCAGTTCCGCCAGCCGGACGGCCTTCACGGCGCGGCCCGTGCCGGCGAGGACCTCGGCTCCCTGCGGGCAGACCAGGACCGTCCCGGCCGCGGTCTCGTCGAGGATGAACTCGAGGCGCGCGGCCGGTGCGTCCATCGCCAGCGGGATGAAGGCGGCGCCCGCGCGCAGCACGCCGATCCAGCCCGCCACCAGTGCGGGTCCGCGGGCGGCGAGGACGGGTACGTACGCTCCGGGGCCGATGCCGTGGCCGCGCAGCAGTCCGGCCACGGCGCGGGACCAGGCGTCCAGTTCGCCCCAGGTGAGCTCGGCTCCGGCGCAGGTCACGGCGACGGTGTCCGGGTCCGTACGGGCGAAGCGGCGCTCCAGCAAGTCCACGACGGTGTCGGCGGGCGGTTCCGCGGCGGCCGGTGCGGCGCCGACGAGGACTCCGTGCGGGAGGGCGCCCGCGGGCCGGTCGGTGACCGGGAGCTCCCGCAGGGGCGTCTCGGGGCCGGCGACGGCCGCGGCCAGCAGGGCTCGGTACCCGTCGCCCAGGTCCCGGGCCGTGGCCGCGTCGTATCGGTCGGTGTCGTACTCGACGGTGGCCGTCAGGGATCCGTCCGGGGCGTACTCCAGCACCAGGGACAGGTCCTGCTTGGCCGTGCCGGTGGGCAGAAGCAGGGGTGCCTCCCAGCGGTGCCGTCCCCGGGGGTCCGCCGCGGGGGCGTTCTGCAGGACGAAGCCGAGGTCGGCGAGGCTTCCGGGGGTGCCCCGGCGGGCCCGTGCGACCTGCGCCGTGAGCCGGTCGAAGGGGAGCCTCTGGTGTGCGAGCACCCGGAAGGCCTCGCCCTTGGAGTCCGTGCACAGCTGCGCGAAGCTGCCCTGCGGGTCAGGCGTGCAGCGCAGGGGGACGGTGTTGACGAAGAAGCCGATCAGGCCCTCGACCGAGGGGTGCGGCCGGTTGGCGGCGACGGTGGCGAGCAGGAACTCGTCCTGGCCGCTCCAGCGCTGTACGACGGCCTGGAAGGCGGCGAACAGCACCACGAACGGGGTCACCCGCAGCGACCGGGCGAGCTCCGCGGCGGCTTCGGCGAGTGGGGCGGCCACGACGAACCGGTGTTGGGCCCCGGGCCGTTCGCCCCCGATCCCGCGGTGGCGGGGCGGGCGGACGCCCAGCGCGAGGTCGGCGCCGGCTCCGGGGGCCAGAGCGCCGGCCCGTGCGGTGATCTGCGCCTGCAGGGCCGGCTCGTGTCCGGCCGCGCGCTCCCAGACGGCGAAATCGGCGTACTGCACGGGCAGTTCGGGCAGGTTCGGTGCCAGCCCGGCGAGGGCCTGCTCGTAGGCCTCGGCGAGCGCGCCGTACAGCGCCGGCAGCGACCAGCCGTCGACGGCGATGTGGTGCACGGTGAGCAGCACCGTGCCGGGGACGGCGCCGTCCGGCTGCTGCCAGAGCGTGCAGCGCAGCGGCGGCGCGCCGGTGAGGTCGAAGGGGGCGCGGGCGTGCCGGGCGAGCTCCGCCTCGTCGGGGGATTCGCCGTGTATCACCTGGAGCGGGGCGGGGCCGGCCGGGGCGACGAACTGGGCGGGGGCGCCCTCGTGCGTGCCGTAGGTCGTGCGCAGCACCTCGTGGGCGGCCACGACGGCGTCCAGTGCGCGACGGAAGGCGGGCAGGTCGATGCGTTCCCGCCAGCGGGTCAGCAGGGGCACGTTGTAGACGGCCGAGTCGGGTGCGCCCTGGTGGATGAACCAGAGCCGCTCCTGGGCGGGGGACAGGGGGGCGACGGTGGCCCCCCGGCGTTCGGGGGCGAAGGGACGCGTGGGCGCCATCGAGGGTTCTCCTTGCGGGTGGTTCACTCGGTGCGTCAGACCTGGTCACGCAGTCGGTCGGCGAGGTCCGTGAGGCTCGCGGCGAGCAGGACCTCGGTGGGGTCGAGCGCGATGCCCAGCCGTTCGCCGATGCGGAAGGCGGCCTGGGTGGCGAGGATGGAGTTGCCGCCGAGTCCGATGAAGTCCTCGGCGGGGTCGATTTCCGGTGTTCCCAACAGGTCGATCCACACCTGCTCGACGGCTGCCCGGACGGGGTCGCGGGGGCCGGTGTCGCGGTCCTCGGCCGTGGCCGCCCCGGCCGTGGCCGCCCCGGCCGTGGCCGTCGCGGCTCCGGCGGCCTCGGCTCCGGCCGCCGGGGCGGATTCGGCGAGCAGCTGCCGGATGCGGGAGCGGTCGGCCTTTCCGGTGGAGCCGTACGGGAGTTCGGCCAGCGGAAGCCAGCGTGCGGGCAGCATGTACGAGGGCAGTGCGGCGCAGAGGGCGTCGGCCAGTTCCCGGCCCTGGGCCTTCGGGCCGCCGGGGTGCGCGGGGTCGGCCAGGAACGCGCCGACGAGGCGGGCGGCGTGCCCGTCACCGGTCTTCTCGACGAACGCGGCGGTGGTGCGCCCGGTGGCGGTCGCGGCGAGTTCGACCTCTTCGAGCTCGATCCGGAAGCCGCGCAGCTTCACCTGGCGGTCGGCGCGGCCGACGACCTCGTAGATCCCGCCGGGCAGCAGGCGGACGAGGTCACCGGTGCGGTAGCGCAGGCCATCGACGCCCGCGAGCGAGCGGTGCGGGAGGAAGGAACGGGCGGTGCGCTCGGGGTTGTTCAGGTAGCCGGTGGCCACGGAGGGCCCGCCGACGAGGAGTTCACCGGTTTCCCCCGGGGCCACGGGGCGGAGGTCCTGGTCGACCACGTACAGCTCGGCGGCCCGGACGGGGTGGCCGACGGGGATGCGGGTACGGCCCGCGAGGGACTCCGGGGTGCAGTCGTAGTAGGTCGCGAGCACGGTTGTCTCTGTGGGTCCGTAGATGTTGGTCAGCCGGGCCGGCGGCCCCGCGGCCAGCACGGCGAGCGTCGCGGCCATGTCCATCTGCTCACCGCCCACGAGGAGCTGGCGCAGTCCCTGGAGGGAGGCCGGGGCTTCCCGGGCCACCATGTGGAAGAGCGAGGTGGTCAGGAGCGCGGTGCTGATGCCTTCGTCGGCGAGGAGCGAGGTCCAGCGCTCGAGGTCGATCTCGACGACGGACGGCAT
This sequence comes from Streptomyces sp. NPDC003038, assembly GCF_040611115.1. Classification (NCBI taxonomy): domain Bacteria; kingdom Bacillati; phylum Actinomycetota; class Actinomycetes; order Kitasatosporales; family Streptomycetaceae; genus Streptomyces; species Streptomyces sp. NPDC003038. The sequence continues at coordinate 27,708 of NZ_JBEXNN010000023.1, read as the reverse complement.
GACCACGAGGGTGGCTCCGGCGATCAGGGCGCCCCACACCTCCCACGTGAACGCGTCGAAGGCGGGGTTGGCGAGCTGCCCCATCCGGTCGTCGGAGGTGATGGCGCCGTGCTCCGGGTCGGTGACCAGGTCCCGGATGGCCCGGTGAGGTATGACGACCCCCTTCGGGGCGCCGGTCGAGCCCGAGGTGTAGCCGACGTAGCAGGGACTCTCCTCGTCGACCGCGACGACGGGGGCGTCCGAGCCGGGGACCGCCCCGCCCGGGGTGTCCGCACCGGCGGCCCCGGCGTCCGGGGCTGCCGCGGCGAGGGCTTCCGGGACGGTGAGCACGGCGGTCGAGGCGGCCACGTTGAGGGGGCGGGCCCTTCGGTCGGCGCCGCTCCCGACGATGACCGCGCGCACACCGGCGTCCTTGAGGATACCCGTGACCCGCTCCTCGGGGGCATGCCCGTCCACGGGCAGGTAGGCCGCGCCGGCCCGTACGACGCCGAGGAGCGCGACGATCAGGTTGTTGCCCCGGTCCAGGTCCAGGGCCACCAGCGCGCCGGGCCCCACCCCGCGTCCGACGAGGGCAGCGGTCACCGCGCCTGCCCGGTCCCACAGTTCGCGGTAGCTGAGCGTCGCTCCCCCGACGGCCTCCCGCACGGCGCAGGCGTCGGGCGTTTTCGCGGCCCGGTCGGCGACGAGCAGGTGTACGCCTCCCGGTCCGGGCTCCACGCCCACGGTGTGCCGCTCTGTCCTCACGGGCGGATGACCCATGAATCCCCCTTGTACTCGATGCTCGGTGTTCGGTGCTCTGTACCGGATGTCGGATATCGGGATGGCGGGCACCGAGTTGCCCCTGGATGTTCCCGACAGTAAATAAGAGCGGGATGCCCGAATTTCCTTCGCGCTGTGCCGCACGCGAGCCTCAGCGCGCTAAATGGGCCACATTGCCCGAGTTTGCACGTTCCTAGCGGAGTGAAATTCCGCATAACGGAAACTCAATTCCGCCTGGCGGTAGGCTACGATCCAGCGCAAGATCTTGTCAACGTTGAGGAGCTGAAGATGACCGAACAGCGCGTAGCCCTGATTACCGGCTCATCATCTGGAATAGGCGCTTCCATTTCCCGCCGCTTCGCGGCTGAGGGAATTCGCGTCATAGTGAACTCGGCCCGCAGCGAGACTGCAGGCCAGGCCCTCGCGAAGGAGCTCCCGGACGCCCTGTACGTCCGGGGCGACGTCTCGGACCCGGCGGACGCCCAGCGGGTCGTGCAGAGCGCGGTCGACGCCTACGGGCGCCTCGACATCCTGGTGAACAACGCGGGGGCGACCCGCTTCATCCCGCTCGACGACCTCGCGGGCGCGGACGCGTCCGTGTGGCGGGAGATCTTCGACGTGAACGTCATCGGCGCATGGCAGATGACCACCGCCGCAGCCCCCCACCTGCGCGCTTCCGGCGCCGGGAGCATAATCAACATCTCGTCGGTGTCCGCGACCCGCGCCCTCGGCAGCTCGATCCCCTACGCCGTCAGCAAGGCCGCGCTCAACCACATGACCCGACTGCTGGCCTCCCAACTCGGCCCGGACGTCCGCGTCAACGCCATTGCCCCGGGGCTGGTCGAAACGCCCTGGTACGACGAGGCGGAGCAGGTCTGGGAGAGCTCCCGGGAGTGGATCACCGCCAACACGCCGCTGCGCAGGGTGGGCGCTCCGGAGGACGTCGCGGAGGCTGCGCTGTACCTGCTGAATGCCACGTACACGACCGGCGACGTCCTCACCGTGGACGGCGGCCGCCATATCGTGTGAGCGGGTTCGCGGGGGGAATTCGTCGCACGTCGGCGACGTTTCCGTTTCACTTCAATGAAATTCTGGTGGCGCGAAGTTAACCTATTTGCCCGCTCTTTGCGCCCCCGCCCACCGCCGCTGCACCGGCGCCCCCGGGTTCCTTCTGAGCGGACCACCGCGTCCGCTGAGAAGGAACCGACGGTCGCCAGACCCGGCGACCCAAGTCAAGATCAACTGCTGTCGGCCTCCCCCGCAGCCCGGCACGGCGGATGCTCTCCGGTCCGTCTTCGGCGACGGCGCGAGCCTGGACGCAGTGATGGCGCAGGAACAGGAGCACCTCGGACTGCTCCTCCGGGCCGGTTGCGTCGAACCACTCGATGCCCTGTGACATCGGGCGCAGTCCCTGGGCGAGTTCGTTGAGTATGACCTCTCGTTCGGTCATGACTGCCTCCTGTTGGGCAGGCGGCGCTCCGCCGCAGTGATCAGGATCCCGAGCAGCAGCGCCAGATCGGCCGCGCCCTCGGCGTCGTCGGCCCAGCGGGTGACTTGCAGCGGGTGCACCTGGTCGAGTGGGACGGATTCGCGGGCCAGGACGAAGGCCAGCGCCAGCATGGCCGCGCGGGCGTTGCCGTCTTCGAACGGATGGAAGAACAGGACGTCGAGGTAGGTCCGGGCGGCGCGTGCGGGGAGGGGCAGGTCCGGTTGATCGCTCTCGGACAGGCAGCGCTCGAACCGCACCCGGGTATCGGGTGCCAGGCCGTAGCGCTCCCGTCCGCCCTTCGCGAAGGCCGGCACCGTGCGGAAGTCGGCAGAAGCTCGGTGCAGGACTGTCCGCTGCCAGTTCGCCATGAGGGCGAAGCTCAGCCGCTTGCCCTGTTCCGCGTCGGCGCGGGCCAGATCGAGGGCGGTCAAGACCCGCTCGGTCCCTTCGGCGTCGCGGCTGCCGCGGCTGGTGGTGAAGAAGTCCCGGAAGCCGTCGCGCGCCGCTGCTCCCGCGTTGGGGCGCGTGCCGCTCCAGCACGGCCAGGAGACCTGCGCGCGAATGCGCAGCCAGTCGGCGAGGGCGTCCTGCTGGTGGCTGGGGCCGGACGTCACCGGATTTCGTCCAGGGTCCGGGCGAACCGCGAACTCACTGTGTCGACCACTACGACGTCCGGTGCGATCCAGCTGCCGAACCGGCCGCCGACCGCGCTTTCCACGATCTCCCGGGCTCGCTCCTCGTCGATGCCGTTGTAGGCAAGGAACCATCCGAGGACCTGCTTGCAGTGCGTGTACCAGCCGCTCTCGGCGCGCGTCCGGTCGGCCACCACGGTCACCAGACGCGTGCAAGCACGCTCCCAATGCCACGGATCTACAGCGCGGGAGGATACGGCCAAGTGCGACGGTGGCGCCAAGGCAGAGAAGCGCTCCGCCAGATCCTCGATCCAGTCACGCCACTCAAGCAGCGCCGCCACGGCCAACGGGGCGGTCGTGTCCGCCGTCGTCACGGTATCGGCGGCACAGCACCACACGTCGACGACCCCGCCATCCGTGTCGCCCTCACCCACCGACCAGTTCCAACCGCAGGCCCACCGGCCGTACCGGTTCACCAGGAACTCGGTGACGGGGTCCAGCGAGCGCCACCAGTTCTCTTCGATGGCCTCAGGGCTGGGCAGCAAGGGTGCGACAAGACCGGCCAATACCTTCGCCGCATCCTCGTCCAGCTCGAACGGATGCCGCAACGGATCCACTTCTGCCCAGGCCAGGGTGCGTGCCCACAGTTCGCTCACCACGCCACTCTGCCGTGCGCAACCGTACGAACTCCAACCCAATACTGAGCAGAGGCGTCACAGCGCTGGGAAACGATCTCCATTCAGACGGGAAGCGATCTTCATCGACTTCTGTCACTGGACTGGTGGGCGGGCGGCCGAGGAGCGTGTCGAAGAAGCCGGCGAGCAGGGGCTGGGCGCGTTCGCGGTCGCGGAGTTCGTCGTGACCATGCTCGCCTCGCCCACCGACAACGCCATTCTGCCGTCGGGCTGGGCAGCCGAGCCCAAGTGGGACGGTTCTCCAGACACTTTGAGTTGTCTCATCCGACTCTCCAGACACCTTGAGAGATCTCGCCTGAGGTGCGTCTTGGAGCAGCCTTGCAACCCTGCCGGCAGTCAGCTGCGGGTTGTGGCCGGCGGGTCAGGAGCCGGGGGTGCATGAAGACAGCGAGCGGCAAGGCCGTACTCTGCAGTCGGCAAGACAGGCGCTGGTGATGCGCCGTAGCCGTCCGTTGCAAGTCGGTGACCCAGTTCGCATCAGCAGCCCGACGAACGACCAGGAGGTTGACCGGTGATCACTCTGACCGCAGTCGTAGGAGTGGCCCTCATCGAACTGGGCATGGCCCTGACTCCGGGACCGAACATGATTCACCTCGCCTCTCGCGCGATCACCCAAGGCCGCAGGGCGGGCCTGGTTAGCCTCAGTGGAACCGCCGTGGGATTCGTGTGCTATCTGCTGGCCGCGGCTGCGGGCCTGTCGGCGTTGTTCGCGGCCGTGCCGCTGGCGTTCACGGCGGTCAAACTTGCTGGAGCGGCCTACCTGGCCTACCTCGCTTGGGGCATGCTCAAGCCCGGCGGCCGCTCGCCCTTCGCCCCCGCCCAGGACCTGACTCCGGTCTCTGACGCCCGCCTGTTCTCGATGGGGCTGCTGACGAACCTGCTCAACCCCAAGATCGCTCTTATGTATGCCGCCCTACTGCCCCAGTTCTTGGACCCACAGGCAGGCCCCGCCTGGGGGCAATTGCTCCAGCTCGGTGGGGTGCAGATCATCGTGGGGATCTCGGTGAACGCTCTGATCATGTTGGGCGCAGCGCGGGTGTCGGGTTTTCTGACCGCCCGGCCTCGTGCCATGACTATCCAGCGATTCACGGCGGGTGGCCTGCTCGGCGCCTTCGCGCTGCGCACCGCGTTCTCCCGTACTCCTGTCTCCACCTGAACCCGGCCCGGGTCACCGTGACGCCAGAATAGGGCCCAGCCACTTGCTCCCTTGGGGGCCGTTTCGCCGGTGGCCGCGTGTCTCATGGGACACATCAAAGTCTGGAGAAGGACGGTTTTCGGGCACTGGTCTCCGTAGACGCGGGCCGAGCGGCGCTGCGTTCCAGGCGCGGCTCTGAGATGGCGCCAGCGTTTCCGGAGATCGTGGCCGGGGCCGCGCAACTTCCGGATGCGACCGCGCTGGGCGGCGAGCTGATCGTCTGGGACGCCGCAGGACGGCTCGCCTTCGAGCGACTGCAGGACAGGCTCGCCCGTCGTGGCGCCAGTGCGGTCCGGGCCGCGAGCGAGTGGCCAGCCCACTTCGTCGCGTTCGATCTGCTGCGGCTGTCCGGGACGGACACGACCGGCTGGCCGTACCGGCGGCGCCGGGCGGCGCTGGAGTCCGTGTTCGCCGCACGGCGGCTGTCGGCGCCGTGGGCGCTGTGCCCGTCGACCACCGAGGCGGACACCGTGCGCGAGTGGCTGACGTGGGCATCGGTCGGGACGGAGGGCGTGTTCTTCAAGCGGTTGGAGGATCCGTACCGCCCTTCGGTGCGGGGCGGCAGAAGTACAAGACGTGCGAGACGACGGAGGCGGTCGTCGACGCGGTCGCCGACCCCCTGTCCGCTCCTCGGACGCTGCTGCTGGGCAGGTACGACAACGAGGAACGCCTCCAGTACGTCGGCCGCACCACCACGCGTGCGGCGGGGGCAAGGCCGCCGACGGCCCGGCCGTTGTAGATGACGTGAATGCGGGCCGCGCGTCCCGCGTACAGAGCGTTCTGGAGTGCGGTGATGGCACTCGATTCGGGCCCCGTCCCGGGTGTCGACCGGCGTTGCAAGATCAGGGCCCGTCATAGTCAGTGCGCGGACCCCCCGAATTCCGCATGCTGAGGGTGAAAGGCGTACTCCGCATCGTCGTCTGAGAGCGGAGGGGGAAAGGAGATCCGGTGCGCCTCTGCCCGCGCCTGCGCCAGGAGACGCTCGAACTCTTCGTCGGTCATGGTTCTCACCTCGCGGAAATCCCTTCGGAAGTGATTCGCTGCATGACTACGGCCGGATTGGCCCCGCTGCATACGCAATGACGCCACGCATCGGTGCAGGATTTCAGTGAGGGAACGAAGCCGGTACGGCCGATCGGGGTCTCTCGGTCTTCTGCGGCCAGCCGCACCAGGCAAATCCGCTCCGCTGTGGGCACGCTGATCTCATGCGGCAGGATGTCCACGCCTCCTGCCGCCGTCGGGCTGTGATCACGGTTGACGCCTCTTCTGAAGGTCACAGCCCGACGACTCCTCCCGCAGGAGGAACGTCCCGGTTCCGCATCCCTCCACCACGGCTGGGCCCGGCATCCACATGTGGCGGACCCACCAGTCCTGACCGATCCCGCGGCAGCCCGTGGGCACTGGCACAAGGACCCGTAAGAGGCATTTTCCTCGGTGGCTTGCGCCCCACTCGGCGAGCGAGGCCGCACCAGCTGATTCGTAGCGCCCCCAAGCGGCCGTTGCCGTGCGATTACTGCGCCGTTGGGGTGGTCTCCCCCGCGCGGGGCCGTCCGCGAGCTCGCCGCCTCCGAAGTAACCCCGGGCCTGCCACCACCCTGGGCGGGCCATCAGACATGCGAAAGGTGAACATGCGTACTCTCAGCACTGTCCTCGCTCTCTCCGCCGTTCTCGCGGCGTCCTGCGCGACCCCTGCCCTCGCCTCGGTCTCCGACATCGACCCCCCGGCACAGGTGCTGCCGGCCATGGACCACGGGGGTCTGACCGCGATCGGGCTGACCTCCGACCAGCGTCTGGTGGAGTTCGACGTCGACAGGCCGTCGAAGACCTCGCCGGTGGGCAGGGTGTCGGGCCTGCGGGGTGACACCAAGATCGTCGGCATCGACTTCCGCGTGCAGAACGAGAAGCTCTACGGCGTCGGCGACCGCGGGGGCATCTACATCCTCAACACCACCAACGCGCGGGCCACGAAGGTCTCCCAGCTCACCGTCGCCCTGTCGGGCATGCGCTTCGGGGTCGACTTCAACCCGGCCGCCAACCGGCTGCGCGTCATCTCCGACACCGGACAGAACCTGCGCCACAACATCGACGACGCCGCGGCCCCCCTGGGCACCACCGTCGACGGCACCCTGACCAACCCCACCACCCCGCCGTCGACGGCCATGGGCGTCACCGGCGCCGCCTACACGAACAACGACCTGAAGGCGGCGACCGCGACGACACTGTTCGACCTCGACACGATGGCCGACCGGATCTCCCTGCAGTCCCCGGCCAACGCCGGCACCCTCGCCCCCTCCGGCAACCTCGGCGTGAACGCCGCGCCGGACGCCGGCTTCGACATCTACTACAACGCGAAGGCCGGCACGAACAAGGGGTTCGCCGCCCTCAACACGGGCGGCTCCTACGGCCTGTACGAGATCAACATCCTCAACGGCAAGGCCACCAGCCGGGGCACGTTCCCGGAAAGGCAGCAGGTCACCGACATCGCCCTGCCCCTGAACCAGGAGCGATAGCCGCAACGGGCATCTGACGCGGCCGCCGGGGGGCGGCCGCGCCAGTACTCCCGAGCTCCAAGGCGGAAGGGCCGGGGCCCGCCTGTTGCGGCCCAAGACGCACGCCGGGGTTGCCCGTGACGCGCCGGGCGACCCGCGGCGACATGGACGTCCCTTGCCCGTCCTGTGCCGTGCATCAGGCGGTTGGACAGGCCCGCGCCAGCGTGAACCTGTGCTGGCATGCCCTGTCCACGGCGGACCGGGAACAAGCCCGTGGGCCGAACCCCCGGGAGAGGCTCAGCCCACGAAGCGCTGCCCAGCGCCGTCAATCGAGTGTTACTTCGGCATCAGGACGGTGTCGACGATGTAGACGTTGGCGTTGGCCGTCTTGACGTTGCCGCAGACGACGTTGGACGTGCTGTTGACCTTGTAGGTCTCGCCGGAGCCGGTGGTGGTGAGCTTGGTCGTTTCGAGGGTGTCGAAGGAGCCGTTCTCCAGTTGCTTCGGAGTGAGCTTCTCACCGACGACGTGGTAGGTGAGGATCTTGGTCAGCATGGCCTTGTCGGCGAGGACCTTGTCCAGGTCGGCCTTCGGGATCTTGGCGAAGGCGTCGTTGGTCGGGGCGAAGACGGTGATGTCCTTGGCGTTGTTGAGGGTGTCGACCAGCCCGGCCTGCTTGACCGCGGTGACCAGCGTGGACAGGGCCGGGTTGTTGGAGGCGGCGGTGGCGACCGGGTCCTTGGCCATGCCGTCGAAGGAGCCGGCGCCGTCGGCGGGAACGCCGGCACAGGCCGGGCCGAACGGCTTGTCCATGGTCATCGAGGCGTCCGGTGTCGCCGGCTGGGAGGCAGCGGGGGCGTCGCTGCTCTTGTCCGCGGCGGATCCGGAGGCGGAGTCGCTCCCGAGGTCGGAGCAGGCGGCGAGCGAGAAGGGCAGGACGGCGGCCGCGGCGACGGCGAGGGCAGTACGGCGGAAACGCAGGGTGTTCGACATGATCAGAATCTCCTGTTTGTTCTCTGGATTCGAAAGGGATAGCTAAGGGGTTGTGGTGTGGCAGTGGGACCACCGGCCGGAAGGCCTGGTCTGAGAGGTCATCAAGTGGTGACGAAGACGCTGTGCCAGCCGCTGGCGCCGTCGGGGATGGTCCGGGTGCGTTCCTCGGTCTGGACCTGGCCGTTGCCGTCGGTGGCCCGGACGGTGAGGTTGTGCCCGCCGGGTGTCGGCTTCCAGGGGAAGGACCACTGGCGCCAGGTGTCGATGCTGGCCTGCGGGGCGAGGTCGGCGTCCTGCCAGGGCCCGTCGTCGATCCGCACCTCCACGCGGTCGATGCCGCGGTGCTGGGCCCAGGCGACACCGGCGACCGTGACGACCTCTCCGGTCGGTCGCCCGAAGGGCTTGGGGGTGTCGATGCGGGCCTGGGTCTTGATGGGCGCCTTGCGTGCCCATTTGCGTTTGACCCAGTAGGGGTCGTAGGAGTCGAAGGTGGTGAGCTCGATCTCTTCGATCCATTTGCAGGCCGACACGTATCCGTACAGGCCGGGGACGAGCATGCGTACGGGAAAGCCGTGGTCAAAGGGCAGCGGTTCGCCGTTCATCCCCACCGCCAGGATCGCGTCCCGGCCGTCCATCACGTCCTCGACGGGCGAGCCCAGCGTCATTCCGTCCACCGAGCGGGCGACCAGCTGATCGGCCTTGCCTCCCGTGGACGGCGGCTTGACGCCGCACTCGCGCAGCAGGTCAGCCAGGCGCACGCCGAGCCAGCGGGCGTGGCCGATGTAGGGGCCGCCGACCTCGTTGGAGACACAGGTCAAGGTGATGTCCCGCTCGATCAGCGGACGCTCCAGCAGTTCCTGGAAGGTGTAGGCGTGGGGGCGGGTGACGCCCTTGCCGCGGATGCGCAGCCGCCAGGTGTCCGCGTCGATCTTGGGGACGAGCAGCGCGGTGTCCACCCGGTAGAAGTCCTTGTTCGGGGTGGTGAAGGAGCTGATGCCCTCCGCCTTCAGCTGGACCCCGGCGGGCAGGGCGGGCGCCGGGGAGGCGGGAGCGGGCAGTTTGATCTGTGTGCGGGAGGCGACGGCCCCCTGTCCACTGCGGCCGATGAGGGTCCGTCCCACGAGGCCCGCCCCAGTGGCAGTAACGGCGGTGAGGGAGGCTGCGCCGAGAAATCCCCGGCGTGACCAGACCGAGTCGGTCGGCTCTGAGCCGGCCGGCGAGCCGCTGTGCACTGCCGCTTTCCCGGCGAGGAAGTACAGGGCCGCCGCGCCTACGAGAGCCCCGGCGAGGGACGGCAGCGCGTCCACCGGCCCTTGCGTGTCGGGGCGGCTGAGCGCGGCCGCCGCACCGATCACACCGAACAGGAGAACACCCGCTGCTCCGGCACGCCGGTAGCGCAGGGAGACGATCCCGAGGACGACGCCGAGGAGCCCGAGGACGGCGAGGATGCCGAGCTGGAGGACCAGCTTGTCGCTCTCCCCGAACGTGCGGATAGCGAAATCCTTCACCGGAGCAGGTGTCCGGTCGATGGCGGCGCCGCCCACGACGGTCACCGGCCCGGCCTGCGGCCGCACCAGCGAGGCCACCAGCTCGGCCACGGCCAGCGCCGTGTATCCGGACAGCAGACCGGACACGGCGCCCAGGGCGCCGCGGGCGAAGGACTTACGGAAGGTGCTCACACCTGCCATTCGCTCTGCTCCGTCCGGCGGATTGGTCCTTCCTGCGATCAGCGGGATTTCTTTCTGGAACAGGCACTGCGGGTGGCGGTGCCGACCGCCACCCGCAGCTGGCCCCCTCCTTGAGCCGCGGTGTCCGCCCAGGGCGGGGTGGTGCGGCTATGGACGGGGACCGTCCGGCCCCCTGACTCCCCGTTGTCGACAGCGGGCCGGCGTCTTTAAGCCTTGCTCAGGCGTTGACGCAGGTGTTGCCGAAGGCGGGGTTCAGCAGCCCGATGACGGTGATGGAGTTGCCGCAGGCGTTGATCGGGATGTGGATCGGGATCTGGATCAGGTTGCCTGAGCCGACGCCCGGCGAGTAGGCGGCGACGCCCTGGGCGCCGGCATCGGCGGATGCCGCCGATCCGGCGCCGAGTACTGCAGCCGCGGCGGTGAGGGCCAGCGCAGCACTCTTGAGAACACGGGACATGACTTCCTCCAAAGGTCAGAAACGGAATCCGGAGCCCGTCTCGGGCCCTGGAGAGGCGCTGTCATCGGGCCTCAGCGCTGGTTTCGGTGCCGTGGGCGCAGCGGCTGGGTGGTAGCGGCTGGTTTCGCTCGATCGGATGACTCCCGGGGTGCGGCGTTGCCTGCCGCAGAGCAATCCGCGCAGGTGGTCGCTACGAAGAACGTGCAAGACCAGCAAGACGAATACGGCCGGCCCCGGAAATGGACAGGGGCCGGTCCTTCTCTCGGCGAAAGAGCGGTTGATGGTATCGAGGCGCAAGGGCTGGCCGGGTCTCCGCGGCGCCGGGCCGCGGCAGGGCATGCGGCAACGCGGGACGGGGTGCCGGTGACACAGCCGCTGCAGTTCGGGGACGCAGGTGCGGGCGGGCCGCGGCTGGAAGAAGTGATGGAGTGGGTGAGTCACGGGGACAAGGACGCCTTCGCCGTCCTCTACGACGCGGTCGCCAGCACGGTGTTCGGGATCGCCGTCAAAATCGTCCGGGACCGGGCCCAGTCGGAGGAGGTGGCCCAGGAGGTGATGATCGATCTGTGGCGCCAGGCCGCCCGATACCGTCCGGAACAGGGTTCCGTCACGACCTGAGTGGCGACGATCGCCCACCGCAGGGCAGTGGACCGCGTCCGCTCCGCCCAGGCCTCCGCCAACCGCGAACACGCCACCGCCGTACGCGACCAGGTGCGGCCCTTCGACGAAGTCGCCGAGCAGGTCGAGACCCGGCTGGAGAGCGAGCAGGTACGGCGCTGCCTTCGGGGCCTGACCGAACTCCAGCGCCAGGCCGTGACCCTCGCCTACTACCAGGGCCTGACCTACCGCGAGGTCGCAGAAACACTGCGGTCCCCGCTTGCGACCATCAAAACCCGGATGCGTGACGGACTGATCCGGCTGCGCGACTGCATGGGGGTGACCACATGAAACACGACGAACACCTGCACACCCTCACCGGCGCGTACGCACTCGGCGCACTCACCGGAGAGGAACACCACGCCTTCTCCGCCCACCTCCGGCACTGCGAAGCCTGCCTCCAGGAAGTCCGCGACTTCGAGGCAACGGCCGCCCGCCTGGCCGCAGCGGCCAGCCTGCCCGCGCCCGCCCCGATGCGACAAGCGGTCCTGCGCCACATCGACACCGTTCGCCAGGCGCCCCCGCGCACCCAGCCCCCTGCGCCGGCCCGGCTCACCACAGTCCTGACACGCAGGACCGGAGCGCTCGTCGTCGCCGCGAGCATCGCCGCCGCCGCGGCCTTCGGCGGACTCGCCGCCTGGCAGTACCAGCAAGCCGAGCAAGCCCGTACCCAAGTTCAGCGCACCAACCAGCAGGCCCAGGACCTGGCCGCCGTCATGGCCGCCCCCGATGCCCGGACGGTACACGGACGCACCACCACCGGAGCCACCACGGCTGTGATCACCTCGGCACTGCGCGACAAGGCCGTCTTCGTCAGCAGCGGCCTGCCGACCCCTCCTGCCGGCAAGACCTACCAGCTGTGGTTCGACGATCGCGGCACCATGCGCCCCGCCGGCCTCCTCCACAGCGACGGCGCCGTCATGCTGCAGGGACACCCCGACAGCGCCCGCGCCGTCGGCCTCACCCTCGAACCCGCAGGCGGCTCTCCCCAGCCCACCACCACCCCTCTGGTACTCCTCACCCTCCCCGCCTGACCATGCAACGGTGAGCAGCCGCAAGTGGCGACACGCACAACCCGCTTGGACGCCGGAGCCCTTGGAGCCCCACGCCCGTACATCGCTGATACGGCGAAACCGGCTCATAGAGCCTTCACGCGCGGCTCTCCCGACATACGGGCTGGCATGCCAGGCCCCCTCCAATCCCCAGACGTCGATTCGTTCCAGTAAGGCCACTTTGCTACCTTTCCAATCCCTCCGGCGGCCTGTGCCGAATCCCTTCACGAAGCGCCCTGAGGAACCAGGGGCTGATCATCCGCTCATTCGTGAAACAGAAGGAGGTGAGACCCATGACCGTTTCCGTGCGGACCCGCAACCTGCTTGCGGGCGCAGTCGTCGCCGGGCTTCTGTCGGGTGGCACCATCACCGCCGCCGGCACAGCCGCTGCCGCTTCGGCACCGGCATCGGTGACCACGGCTCTGAACGGGGACCGCGACCGGCATGACCGCTGGGACAGCAAGAACCACCGGTGGGACCGCCACGAGCGCTGCTCATGGACTGACGGGCACTGGGCCAAGACGTGGGTCAAGGGCCACTACGAGAAGAAGTGGCACCACGGCACCTGGCACCCCGGCTGGTCCAGCCAAGACTGGTCCCAGAACCACTGGGTGCCGGGCCACCACGACACCCACTGGGTGCAGGGACACTGGAACTGCCACGACAAGTGGTAACCGATTCGCGTGACTGGGAGGGGGTCCGGGCGCCGCCTGGAACCCCTCTTGTTTCTCTCAGCAGGTGCGGCGGCAACCGCTCACTCGGACACAAGGCCCGACGGTAACCAGCCCGTGAGTAGACCCGTCCCGCATCTGCCCAGAAACAGCCGGTGTGGGCTCCTCCCCGGGCAAGCCTGACACGAGATGGTGGGAGGCACGCCATGACTGATAAGGCCCGCCAGGGTTGGGAAGAGGGGCAGCCGCTGGCTCAGGGGCATCGTCCTGGCCGGCGCAGGCGGCCACACTGGCCTTTGTTCACCTGAGTAATCCTCACGTTCAACCTCGTCATGATGCTATGGCTGGTATTCGGTGTGGCGGCCGCCGGCAAGCACGGTGACAGCTGTGAAACACAGCCGGCCGACGTGGCGGACGCGTGCAGGGCCGGAAACGACGTAGGCACGGCCCTCGGCGCCGGGGCCCTCGTGTTCTTGTGGATGGCCGGAGCCGTGATCCTCGGTGTTCTCTGGCTCGTGACGAACCCGCGCGCGAAGGACCGCCGCAACACAGACACCGGGGAGGGCAACACGTGAGACCGCGGGGCAGTCGCAATCCCAGCACATGCCCGGGAATCACGTCGCGGTCGCTTCTCGCGGTCGTCGACCAGGCAGACTTCGGCACTAGGCATGCTGGGTCGACGCCCTTAGCCGTTGCTGCCGCAAGGCATGAAGCCGGGCTATCCGCCGGTGTGGACGCGGCGGCAGTTGATAGACGGCATACGGTGGCGGACGCGGACCGGCGCCTTGTGGCGCAACGTGCCGACACGTCAAGGGCCGCCGTGGGACCGGAGCCATGACCTGTTCCGGCACTGGCAGCGGGACGGCACCTGGGCCGGGATCGTCACCCAGTTCCAGGTCGAGGCCCACGCGAAGGGCCTGACCACCTGGGACGTGAACGTCGACTCCACGGTCTGCCGGGCCCACCAGCACGCCACCGGGGCGGCGAAAAAGGAAACCTCACGGCCCTGATCATGGCCCATGGCACCCAAGGAAAACGAAGACAAGCCGCCGGTCAGGCGGTCCACGCAGCCGGGCCAGTAGCCGCGAAACGCCAGCAGTAGCCGGTTTCACGTCGACCGCATCTCGGCGGCCCCGCTCATCGGCGGCTGCCCCGGCCGAGCCGCCCCTCCGCCCTGGCGCTTCCGCTGAGCGCGGATCGCCGATTACTCTCCGGTAACCGGCCCACTTCGGGGCCGCTCACGTTCCGGCCAAGGAGCCGTATGCCCTCGTCGACCCGTTCCGCCCGCCTCCTGGGCGGGTTGCTCATCAGTGCCGGACTGGCCCACTTCGCGACGCCGCGCACCTTCGACGCCATCGTCCCGCGCACCCTGCCGGGAACCCCTCGCACCTGGACATACGTCAGCGGCATGGCGGAACTGGCCATCGGCGCGGCGATCATCGCACCCCGCACGCGCCGCACGGGTGCACTTGCCGCGGCCGGGCTGTTCACCGCCGTGTTCCCCGCGAACGTCAAGATGGCGTACGACTGGCGCAACCGTCCGGCACCGTGGGGGGCCCTCGCCGCTGCTCGGCTGCCGTTGCAGGTCCCGCTCGTACTGTGGGCTTTGCGCGTCCGGCGGTCCTGACGCCGCTCCCCGGGCCCGCTGTTACGCCCAGATTGCCGGTGGGCGAGGGTTCCGGCGTTGGCCGGGGACTGGAGCGATATCCCGTCGTGTTGCAACGATCGCTAGAGTCCCCCAACCCTGCGGCACCCCATTGCGCCCTACGCCGTTATTCCCCGCGACACGACCCCGGCTTCCACCCCCACGGCCTTCGCGGTCTGGCGGCTCGGCTGGGTCATGGGCGATCAGGAGCGTCTCTTCAAGTGGCGTGCGAGGAGCTCTGGCGGGGTCACGGACGCCCAGCTCGCCAACCTTCGTCTGGCCTCCCAGATGGGGGCGGCGCTGTTCCGCATAGCCCTTGCGGAGCCGGGCACCGAGGCCGAGGTGACCATCGAGGGCCGCACCCTGCGCTATCCGGCCGAACGGAAGGAGGAAGCCGGCGCCCACAACTGGCAGAAGGCCACTGCCTTCGCCTTGATCACCGGGGCACGCGAGGACCTCGTCCCGCTGGTTCTCACCGGCCCTGCCTTCGCCCGCCCGGACGGCTCCGCCTTCAGCGCGTACCGCGAAGCCCTTCACGCCTACCTGAAGGGCACCGACCCCAAACAGGCCGCGCTGCGCGCGGTGCAGCAGGCCGGGAAGGCCAAGGACTGGGGCTTCGCCATGCCGCCGGCCGTGCTGCTGTCGCAACTCGTGGAGGGCGACGAGGAGAGCTTCAACCTCGCCCTGGCCGACGCGCTCGAAGCCCACCGCGACTACTACCAGGTCGCCGACCGCGCCGACGATCCGGATGCGTCCTGCAACCTCGACATCCTCGCCCTGGCCTGCCATGCCCGCCGCCGCGGCTGGGACATCCGCGTCGCATCCCCCTACCTTCCCCAAGGTCTCCTGCGAGCCGCTGAACCCTTCTAGGGCGGGCTCCGCGACGGCCCGCGCCTGCTTCTGATCGCCGCGAGCGAGGCCCGGGCCACGGTCGGGTACGTGAAGCTGCTGGAGGCGTTCGACCGCACCCCGCGCGGGAAGGGCCGTCAGGCGGGTGATGCGTCCGAGCGGGGCCCGGGTTCGCGTCCGGCAGGGATGCGGCCGGTGAGCAGGATGAGGCGGGCGGCCCGGTGGCGCTGACGGGCCCGCAACGCCGCCGCGAGGGAGGCAACCCTGGCCTGGGGTCCGGGGCCGAGGCGGGGTGGCCCTGGCGGTCCGGTTAAACGCGCCGAGGCGCTTCTCCCACCGACCGCCGGGGCCAGCAACCTGGAACTGCAACTGGCACTGGAAGTGGCCCGCGTCCTCATCGGGGAAGCCCGTCCCGGCGGCCCGCCGGGTCCGGGCGCAGAGGGGGCCGCTCCGTGAAGGGGCCTGGTTGCGGCGAGCGCAGGGTGGCTCGGTCTCATGGTGCGTGTCGTGTCGTTGCCCAGGTGGCCCGCGTTGGCGACGACGATCAGGCGCCGCGTGCAGGCCATGCGCGGGCAAGGTCCCTGGACGGCGCAGGGGCCCTGCCGCGCGTACGCGGCGGGGCCCCTCCATCTGGTAGCCGGGGCGGGATTTGAACCCGCGACCTCTGGGTTATGAGCCCAGCGAGCTACCGACCTGCTCCACCCGGCGGCCTCCACCGTACGACGCGGCGCCAGGCAACTGCGAGCGAATATCCGCAAGATCGGCTCAGGACTGCGGGGCCAGGGTGAGGGCTGGGACATAGCGGCGGAAGCCGCTCGTGGTGAGAGCGGGGAAGTCGAGGACCCTGCGCCACTGTTCCGTGTATGAGCCGATGCCGGCGCCGGGTGCGGCGAGTGCCCGGATATGGGCCTGCTCGCTGTCCCACTCGGCGTAGTTGAGCATCCGGGTGCCGTCCGCGCCGAGGTGGAAGTTGCCGGAGATCCCGCCGGCCGCAGGTGACGGGTCGGTGGCCTGCGCGTCGAGCACCAGGTCCACGAACGCGCGTGCGGCGCCGGGTGTGGCCGGGTCGAAGTCGGCTTCTACGACGACCACGCAGCCGGGGGTCTCGGCCGCCGCGCCGATCGACCGGTACGGCCGGTAGCTGTGCAGGCCCACCCGGACGATGCCCGGCACCGCCGCGTCGATCTCGGCGTTCCGCTCGTCCCGGGAGGTGCGGAAGAACTCCTCGTACGCCGCCTCGTCCGCCCACTGGGAGTAGTGGAACAGCGTGTCACCGTCGGTCCCCGTGAGCACCGTGTACGAGAGAAGCGCCGCGGCCGGCCAGTCCCGGCTCTCCCAGGCCCTTGCGATGGCGTCCACGGCGGCCCGCTGCCGCTCGGCCGTGCCCAGCCGCCAGGTGCTGGCCTTGACGGCGCCGACGCCGCCGCGGGCGAAATCGGGGCGGGTGACGGGCTGGACGATGGACTGGACGATGGGCTTCACGACGGGTCCCCTTCCGTTGACTGGTGCACCGATCCTGCGTCCTCAACCGCGCTTGAGGTCAAGCGCGGGAAGCATGTCCTGGAAGGTGCGGCCGGCGATGGTGCGGGCCTGCGCGTCCGGCAGGCCACTGATGTCCGGCAGCGCGGGTCGAAGAGGCGGCGTAGGGCGGAACGCCGACCAGGTCGGCCCGGCCAGCACAGTACGCTCCGTGGAGTCGCTCCTGACGTTCAGCGCGTACGTCTTCTTCCTGCTGTGGTTCGCTCCCTTCGTGCTCTACGGCGTCGTCCAGTCGATCATCCACGTCTTTCGGACGGCTGACATCCACGAGACGATTCCGCCGGTGCTGGCGATCCTGCTGGTGTGGGAGCTCGCCCTCTTCGACGTGATCAGGGGCGCGTACGACGGCGTGCCGTTCTGGATGCAGGTGGCCCTCACCCTCGGAGCCACTCTGTCCGTGAACGCCGTGGCACTGTGGGAGCTCCGCCGCCTGCGCAACCGGCACGGCGTCACCCTGCGCGGAGCCCTGCTGCGCTGACGTGCGCCTGGCTCGCCCCGTCGTCCGGTTCCCGGGCGGCGCGGGCCGCCGTCTGCTCACGTGTCAGGGCCATACCGGGCGTCCTCCTTCCCGGCGCGGGCGCGTCGTTCCCGCGTCCATGGCGTCAACGACCACTCCCGCTCGGCTCGTTGTGTGCTTCCTCGCCATACGTACGGGAAGTGCCCGGAGGCTACGGTCACAGCCATGCGACTCAGCGAGCCGTTTCACACCAGTGGAGGGTTTGTGCATCCGACTTACCGAAGGCTGGGCGGGGCAGTCGCCGGGTGGCTGCTCGCCCTCAGTGCGATCACCGCCGCTCCGGCCGCCGCAGCTCCTGTCCCACCTGTCG
The DNA here is from genome assembly GCF_040611115.1 of Streptomyces sp. NPDC003038. Classification (NCBI taxonomy): domain Bacteria; kingdom Bacillati; phylum Actinomycetota; class Actinomycetes; order Kitasatosporales; family Streptomycetaceae; genus Streptomyces; species Streptomyces sp. NPDC003038. The sequence goes on along the minus strand of NZ_JBEXNN010000023.1, from coordinate 10,071 downwards.
TCGGTGAACTGAAGCGCTACGCCGTAGACAAGGTCTACAGCGCGGGAATCTCGTCCGGCGGCTATATGGCGACCCAGCTCCACGTGGCCTACTCCGGTACGTTCGACGGCTCGGCGGTCTTCGCTTCCGGACCGTACTACTGCGCGCAGAACAACCTGACCAAAGCCCTGAACGCTTGCATGGAGGTCAGCCAGGACCTCCAGCTGAACCAGCTGGAGCAGACCACCCGGGAGTGGTCGGCGCAGGGCAGGATCGACGGTGTGGCGGCGCTGAACGGCGACCCGGTCTACGCCTTCAGCGGCTCCGGTGACTCGACCGTCGAACGCCCTGTGGTCACCGCGCTGAGCGACTATTACAGCCGCTTCGGCGCCCGTGTCCGCTACGACAAGAGCACGAACGCCGGCCACGCCTGGGTCAGCCCGCTCGGTCCGAACGCCTGTACCACCACCGCCGCCCCCTGGATCAACAACTGCGGCATGGACGCCGAGCGGGACTTCCTCGGGCATCTGCTCGGCTCGGTGAACGCACCCGCGAGTACGCCCGGCGGCACCCTGATCCGGTTCGACCAGAACGCGTACGCGCCCGGCGGTGCGGCCAAACCGATATCCATGGACGAGAAGGGATTCGTCTACGTACCCACGAGCTGCGCGAACGGCGTCACCTGCAAGGTGCTCGTCACCCTGCACGGCTGCAAGCAGGGCTACTCCTACCAGGGCTTCGGCACCACGTTCATCGACAAGGCGTACCTCAATGAGTACGCCGACACGAACAACCTGATCGTGCTCTATCCGCAAGCCATCCCGACGGCGACGCTGGACAACCCGAACGGCTGCTGGAACTGGTGGGGTTACCTGAACGACCCCGACTACGCGCGGCACGGCGGCAAACAGATCGAGACGATCATGGGGATGGTGAGGGCGCTCGGCGGGGGCGGCTCGACGACTCCGCCGCCCACGGGCCGCGTCACGCTGCAGAGCGTCGACGCGGAGGACGGCTACATCAAGGCCGCGGGGGACGGCTCCGGCCCGGCCGTCGGCACCCTGGAGAACACGTACGGCCTGGCCCTCGGCCGGGGCAGCGACGGCAAGTTCAACCGGAGCATTCTGTCCTTCGACACCTCCACCATCCCGGCCGGGAAGGACATCAGCCGTGCCTACGTGACGGTGACCAGGAGCAGCGGCTCGGGAGACCCGTGGGCGAGCCCGGCCGGCAACACGCTTCTCATCGACGTGGAGCACGGCTGCCTCGGCGGCTGTGCGGTGGAGGCCTCGGACTGGGCCGCTGCCACGACGGCGGCCGGCGCGGCCGAGATCGCCGCCTTCACCTCCGGAGAGAAGCCCTCCGGCGACCTGTCCGCTTCCGGAGTGTCGGCGATCAACCGCACGGGCAAGACGCAGATCCGACTGCGGTTCGGACAGAACCAGATGTCGACGGCCTACTTGTTCGTCAACAGGAGCACCCGGGCCACCCTGACGATCGAGTACCGGTAGCGCCGCCGCCACCGGTTCACCAGGCGATCACGACGCCCGGGGACCTGGCGCGATACGGCTCCACCCCTTCGACGGAGCCGTATCGCTGCCGGCTGCCGCGTCAGCCGGCGAAGGCCTTGACCTGGCCGTAGACGGTGGCGTCGGTGCGCAGTTCGCTGTGGCCGAGGCAGGCGGTCTGGGTGTTCATGGCGCCGTCGAGGGCGACGGTGCTGTCGGGGTTGATGACCCTGTCGCAGGGAGACCACCAGGTGGCGTACCGCGATGCGCCGGGGGTCTCGTCGCCCGAGTTGAGGCTGTTGAGGAAGGTGGAACCGGGGCGCATCTCCGTGCAAGAGGCTCCGCCGCACCAGTACGCGGTGTCGGTGCCGTGGTTGGGTCCGCCGAGGGAGATCCAGGCGTCCACCTTGGCGTCGCCGCCGAGGTTCTTGGTGTAGTAACGGGCGGACAGTCCACCCATGGAGTGGGTGACGACATCGACCTTCGCCGCGCCGGTGGCGGCGAGTACGCGGTCGATCTCCTGGGCGAGCTGGGAGGCCGTCGTGGCGTTGGACTGGCTTGTGTTGTAGGTCCACTGGTTGAGGTGGCCGGCCGGCCAGCCGTCGGCCATGAAGCGGCTGGCCATCGTGTCCCAGGTGGACCCGTTGGAGTTCCAGCCGTGTACGAAGACGATTGGATCCGGGCCGACTGGAGCGGGTTGTGCACCGGCCGGCGGTGCGTTCAGGCAGAGGGCGGCGAGAGTACTGGCGGCCAGTGTGCCCAGCGCGGCACGACGTGAAATGCGCATGACGTGACTCCGGTTGAGGGGGGAAACAGGAGCGGGGTGGCTCTGTCCGGGGCGGCAGGGCAGGACCGCGCCGACTCTGCTGAAGGGTGGGAGAACGGGGCGACCACCCGTGGGCTCAGGAAGCCCGTAGTGCTGTGCTTGCTTGTTTGTCTGTCTGTCTGTCTGTTTACTTGCTTGCTTGCTTGCTTGCTTGCTTGCCGATCGAGCGATACCTGCAGTCCGCGTTCTCGATCAACTGCGGCAGCGCGTCGCGGTTACGGCTGATCTCGCATTCGATGACCTGGTCGGTCGGCTGGAAGGCTTCGTCGCAGAGGTGGTCGGCCACAGCGAGTGGGGTAGCGCTGTGGTGGAACCCGGCGGGCGGGACGGGGGTAGGCGCCCGCCCGCCGGCGGTTCAGAAGCGGGTGTAGAGGAGCTTGTTGGGGGAGCCGGTCCTGGCGTCCTGGACCTTGCCGTTGGTGGCGCCGTTGACGAGGGCGTCGCGGACCTGGGCGGGTGTGGCGGACCGATTGGCGTGGAGGTAGAGCGCGGCGGCACCGGCCGTGTGCGGTGACGCCATGGAGGTGCCGCTGATGGTCTTCGTGGCCGTGTCGGTGTCCTTCCAGGCGCTCGTGACACTGACACCCGGGGCGAACAGGTCGAGGCAGGTGCCGTAGTTGGAGAAGGAAGCCCGCTTGTCGGAGGTGTCGGTGGCCCCCACCGTGATGGCTTGTGCGACGCGTGCCGGAGAGACGTTGCAGGCATTCTCGGGCTGGCCGAAGAAATTGCCGTTGCCTGCGGCGATGGCGTAGGTGACGCCGGAGGCGATGGAGTTCTTCACCGCGCTGTCCAGTGAGGTGTTGGCGCCGCCGCCCAGGCTCATGTTCGCCACGGCGGGCTCGACGGCGTTGGCGGTGACCCAGTCCACACCGGCGATGACACCGGAATTGGTACCGGAACCCTCGCAGTTCAGCACGCGTACGCCGATGACCTGAGCCCTCTTGGCGACACCATAGGTGGCTCCGGCGGCGGTAGCCGCCACATGAGTACCATGCCCCTGACAATCATTGCCGTTCTGGCCGTCGCCGACGGTGTCGGTTCCGATGGTCGCCCGGCCGCCGAACTCGGCGTGGCTGGTGCGCAAACCGGTGTCGATGACGTACAGACTGACGCTCGGCGCCCTCGTGCTCCACGTGTATGTGCTGTTGAGCGGCAGGTCCCGCTGGTCGATGCGGTCGAGGCCCCACGTGGCGTTGGGCTGCTCTCCGGTGAAGGTGACCTTCGAGTCCTGTTCGACGTAGGCGACACGGGGGTCGGCGGCCAGCCGACGTGCTTGCGCCTGCGTCATGTTCACCGAAAACCCGTTCAGCGCGGTGCGGTACACGTGGGTGAGGCGGCCGTCATTGCGGCGGGTCAGCTCGCCCGCGAGTGAGTCGGTGGACTTCGTGTCCTCCTTGAGGACGACGATCCAGCTGTCGGAGATCGCCGTCTCAGCAGGGGCGAGACGTACGTCGCCCGAAGGGGCGGGCGCGCCCTGGGCGGGTGAACCGGCGAACTGTAGGCCCGCCGTGAGCAGTATCGCGGGGACGAGGGCGCTCACTCGCCGTGTGAGGGGACGCATGTGGTGCACCAGACCTTTCGTTGACCGGATTGCGGTGACGTACGGCTGTAGTGCGCCGCGCCCCTGGGTGGAGGCGTGGTGTGGGGGGCACGCGTGCGTGGTGCTCTGCGGGACGGGCGAGGTGGCAGGGGACCGGGATTTCTGCTGCCCGTGAGGCGCAGGCGCCCCTTGGGGCGGGACCCCGCCGCCGGGGCGGCACCGGACCATGAAGTCGGCGGTGCGCCATGCTCGTCAACAGAGATATCGGAGTCTGTTACCTCGCTGGATGGAAGTGTGCCCGTAGCCCGACGGAGCGTCAAGAGACGGCGCCTACCCCGCTACTTGAGCCTGTCACTGCGATTGCACTGCGATCAAAGCGTCACGTTCACGTGCGCGTCCGCCTGCCGAGCTGATGAAAGACTGTACGGCTACGCCTTCTCCAGCGACATCAGCCCGCGACGGAAGACGGCGGCCGCTTCCTCGGTTCGCCCGCGAATGATCAGACGGTCACCGAGGAGACGGCAGGTCGTCGCCATTTCGAGCATCGCGCCGACATCCTGGTACCGGTCTATCGCCGAGCGGAACAGCGCCTCGGCACCCACCTCGTCACCACGGTCCACCGCTATGTGCGCGCCGATGCGGTCCAGTTCGGCGGCCTGTTCCGGGTCGAGGTAGCCGAGCGCCAGCGTCTTGCACTCCTCGACCAAGGCACCCGCCTCGGCCGTGCGGCCCATCGTGCGCAGTACGTCAGCGAGTTCCGCGGTCGCGTTGACCTGCCGCGGCAGTGCGTGCGTCTCGGCGAACACGTCCGCCGCGTGGCGGAGCCGGCCCTCCGCCCGGGCGAGGTCTCCCTTGCGGGCCGAGAGGTATCCCTGGGCGAAGTGGCACATGCCGACCTCGGTGCGCAGCCGCAGGTGCTCGTACAGGGCTACGGCCCGCGTGAGGACCTGCTCCGCCTCCTCGTAGCGAGCCTGCGCGGTCAGCACACGGTTGACGTGGTAGTAGCCCTGCGCCAGAACCTCGGGATCCTTCACCTGGGGAGCCATCTCCAACGCGGCGTCGGCGGCGGCTTGTGCCTGCTCCACGTCGCCCCGCTCGACGCGCGGCAGCACCGTTGCCGCGCGGAGCGCGAACTTGGCAGCCGTCTCCCCGTTCTGGGGAGCCGCCCTGAGCTCGTCCTCGGCCAGTGCGAGGGCCTCGAAGATCGCGCCGCGGGCGAACAGCGCTCCCATCCTGCCCATCACGGCAGGCAGCCGGACGTTCAGGGGCTGCTGGTCCAGCAGCTCTTCGGCCGCGGTGAACATCTCCAGTGCGCGATCGGGGTTGCCTTGGTGCCGGGCGATCAACCCCAGCCCGCAGAAGCCGGTGGCGCTGAGTTCCGGGTCGCGGTGGACCCCGGCGGCGGAGACCACCTCCTGGTACACGGCGGACGCCTGCGCCACCTCCCCACGGGAGAGGGCGAGCCGGGCATCGGCGGCCGCGGTACGCAGCGCCCGGCGCCGGCCCGGCTCGTACGGATAGCAGAGGTCCTCCATGGCGACACCGAGGCGCTCGGCGAAGTACGAACTCGCGCGAGGGGACGGGGTGCGCTTGCCTCCCTCGATCGACGACACGTAGGCGCGGGTGAAAACGTCACCGGCCAGGTAGGCCTGGGTGGCACCCTGCTGAGTGCGCAGCCGCAGCATCCGCGCCCCGATCCCCTCGACGTCGGCTCCCAGGGGAAACACATCATCAGACATGGCCGTCACTCTAGGCCCTTCCTATCATCCGGTTTTCGACACCTGTCTCGACCGGTGCCAACAACTCCGCCCAGGTGAGCCTGGCTTGACGTCTTGACGTTTTCCCGGATGTGACACCACGCTCCGCCCAGCGAGGTAACGGCGGCCCTCCGCCCAGGGAGTAGCGACGGACGGGTCGAGGGGAACCGCGAAAGCCGGACGGGGCAGATCACCGGTAGGGGCAAGGAGCTGGCGGAGGCGGCGCACGGCCTTCCCCGCGCCCCACCAGCGGGGCTTCCCGGATGAGGATCCGTCGGCGAGCCTGTTCGGCGCGCCGCGCCGGGACGGCCGTCACGGGTGTGGGACGGCGGTGCGTGGCTCACGGCGCAGTACCGCGGGACACCGGTGAAGAGGCCTCGACCCTCAGCCTGCTGGTCCGCAGCCCCGGCTCCAGGCTCAGGGTGACCACCACCGAGGCGGCCGCCAGCAGGGACATGGCGACGCCGGCCGACGTGTACTGGGCCACCGCCCCGGCGAGCGCCGCGCAGACCCCCTGCATGGTGAGCGTTCCGGCGGAGTGCAGACCGAGGGCCTGGCCCTGGGTACCCTCCGGGATCAGGGCGACGAGGCGCTCCTGCATCAGCAGTCCGCCCGAGTATCCGGCGGAGGCCAGGGTGACGACGGCCGTCGCCAGGACCGGGCCCGGCTCCAGGGCGAAGACCAAGTACGGGACGGCGAGCAGCAGTCGCAAGGGGGACGCCAGCCGGGCCCGCAGGCGTGGAGACAGGTAGCGCCCGGCGACGGTGTCCCCCACCAGCATCCCGGCGGCGGCGCAGCCGAACAGCAGCCCGGCGTGCCCGGCGTCGTACGGGACGAAGAGTGACTCGCAGCCGACGATCAGGCCGTTGGGCACCCACAGGGCGAGGTACAGGGTGCGACGGGACGGGTCAGAGAGCAAGGTGACATTGGAGCGCCAGGTCTGGGTCGGTGACGGCCTGCCGCTTGTCCGGGGTGGGCGCCGGCGCAGTCCGAGGCGCACGGTGAGAGCGGCGGCCAGCGCGAGGGCCACCGCCGCGAGCAGCGCCCCGCGGGGGGACAGCGCGGCGATCAGCACCCCGCCGACGGCGAACCCGGCGATCTGCGTGACGCCTGCGCAGACGGCGAGCAGCGACCGGCCCCGGAGGTAGTCCCCGGGTGGAAGGATCTCGGCGAGCAGCCCGTAGCGCACCCCTCCCGCCAGTGAGTCGGCGAGCCCCTGGCCGAGGAGAACCGCGAACACCGCCCACAGCGGCAGCCCGGGCAGGGCGAGAAGGGCGGTGCCGAGCGCTGCGAAGGCGGCGAAGGCGGCGAGGGCGGCGCGCGGCGCCAACCGGTCGGCGGCCGAGAGCAGCAGGGTCGCGCCCAGCACCTGGGCGAGTGAGGGCCCGAACATGCTGAGCGCGGAGAGCAGCGGGCTGCCGGTGCGGTCGTAGACGAGGACGGCGAGCGCGAGTCCGCTCACGGTGGAGGCGCCGACGCGCAACGCGGCGGCGGCGAAGAAGGGTGTGAACTCGGGGACGCGGGCGAGCGAGCGGTAGGTGCGGGGCATGCGGGGAGTCTCGGGGCACCCCTCGGAGCGGCCTAATGTTTCGCGTACGGGTGAAAACCCGGCCGATCGCGAAGGAGCTGAGGACGGCATGGGCTGGTGGCGGATCGACACCGACGCGCTCGCGGAGAGCCGGTTCGTCGTGTCCGCGCTGGCCGAGACGACGGCCGCGCTGATGGCGCTGGAGTGGCAGACCGCCGGACATCCGGCGGACCGGACCTGGCTGATGGACCGACTCCCGTACTACCGGGCCTACATGGCGGCCGATCCGGTCACCGCGCAGCTGGTCCGGGCGGCCCTGGGTCGGTTGTGGATCGCCGACTTCCTGACCCCGCCCCCGGACGGGCGGCCCTTCGAGGAGGAACTGGCGGAGGTCCGCGCGACCCCGGACGCGGTGGTCCGTACGGATCTGCGTGCGGCGTCCGCGCTGCCCGAGGCCCTCGTCCACGCCTCCGGGCTCGGCCCGCGGGCGGCGGAGCTGCTGGAGTGGGTGTGGACGGAGGCCGTACGTCCGGACTGGGACCGGCGGCGCCGCGTGGCCGAGGCCGACATCCTCGTCCGCACCCGCCAGTTGGGCCTCGGGGGATGGGCGGCGGCCCTCTCGGGGATGCGGCCGGGGATGGCCTGGCTCGGCGCGGGCCGACTGCGGATCAATCTCCAGGACCGGCAGCCGCGCGAGCTGTCGGCGCAGGCAGGGCTGGTGTTCGTACCGGTGACGCACGGGCACGGCTGGGTCGCCTGGAACGGGACGGACCGGCATGCTCTGGTGTATCCGTGCGAGGGCCAGCTCACACAGGCAGCGCGGGCCGCCGCCACGCCACAGGCGTTGGTCCGGCTGCTGGGGCCGGTCCGGGCGCGGGTCCTGGTGCTGCTGGAGAGTCCGAAGTCGACGACGCAGCTGGCGGCGTTGACCGGCGTCAGTCTGGGAGCGGTCGCCGGACAGCTGAAGGTGCTGCTCGCCGCCGGGCTGATCCTGCGGAGGCGAGCGGGCCGGACCGTGCTCTACAGCCGGGTCGCGGCCGGTGATGTGCTGGTGTCGGCGGCGACGGGTTCCCAAGGAGATGACCGCGGTTGACGTCCCGGCTTCACCCCGTGGCCCGCGAGAGCCGAGAGGCGAGGAGCGAGGGGGCGAACGCGAAGAGCGGGGCAGCCGGCACGCATGTTTTGTAGACTCCTCCCCCAGCGGGACCGCGCGGTCCCGCAGGGTGCGGGGCTGTGGCAGAGCGGGCTATTGCAGCCGTCGGTACGGGAGGTCCCCGGTACCGGCGTCGAGAGGCCGGCGGGCGGACCTGGCCGCAGGCCCCGCGGGTTCAAATCCCGTCGGCTCCGCACCCGTTCCCGCACCCCGCCGCTCCGTGCGGTGGCCCGGACCGCTCACGCCTCGTCGACCGTCTTGCTGGTGTCGAGGGCGGGGTTGGGGGTGAGGATGCGGCGCAGGATCGCCTCGACCTCGTCCCGGCTGGGCGGGTTGCTGTTGGCGAGGCCGCGCAGGGTGATGCCGTTGGTCGCGGCCGCGACGGCGGCGGCTGTCACGGGGTCGGTGTAGTGGGAGGCGGCCCGGATGTTGAGCTCGGTGTACTGGTCGGCGACCGCGCGCAGTTCGGGGCGGCGCAGGGCGGCGAGGTAGAGCTCGAACTCCATGACGTTCTGTCCGCGCCCGGCCTCCGTGAAACTGCCCATCAGCGCGTCGGTGAGCAGGACCGCGAACTGCTCGGGGCTCAGGTCGGGCCGCTGCGCGGTCCAGGCCTCCAGGTAGGCGCCGAAACGGTTCACGGCCCGCTGTAGGGCAGCCTTGATCAGGTCCTCGCGGGTGGCGAAGTGGTAGGTGGTCGCCCCCAGCGGGACCCCGGCCTCCTCGGCGACCGCCCGGTGGGTGAGCCCCTCGATGCCGCGCGCGGCGATGACCCGCTCGGTGGCGGTCACGATCTCCTCGATCCGCCGCTCCGGGTCCCGCCGCCGACGCGGCGCATCTGGCTGGCCTGCCCCTACGGAGCCGCTGGGATTCCGGGGTGCGGACGGCATGGGCACTCCTCGTGTGGATGGACTCCCATAGTAGTACGTGCGTATCACAGTCATGCCTCATCCGGGAGGAGACGGCCTCACTGAACCGGTCTGTGGTGCCTGTCGCGGGCCCTGGCCGCGCGCCTTCCGTTGCGTATGCGTCGAGCAAGGGACCTTATGTCCGGTTTGCGCACTCCTCGGGAGACTTGTACAGTACAGATGTACCGTTCATTGGAAGTGCGTAGTCCGGCCGCGGTTCTCGCGGACCGGCGCCCCGCGAATCCAGAAGGAGAAGTGTCATGAAGACCAGTGGTGTGGCCCCGTGCCTGGGCGTGAAGGACACCAAGGCATCCGTCGAGTTCTACGAGAGCCTCGGTTTCAGCGCGGCCCCGGGCAGCGACAACCCCGAGGACGACATCCGCATGATCACCTGGCAGGGCGACTTCGCCTTCATGGTCTACCACCACGACAACCTGCGGCAGTGGCTCCCCGAGCTGAAGGACTTCCCCGTCGGCGCGTTCGGCATGTTCTACCTGAACGTGCAGGACTACGACGCCTACACCGAGAAGATCCGCCCCCTGGTGAACGTCATCAAGGAGCATCTGGAGGGCGGCACCAAGATGCTCTACTTCCGGGACCCCGACGGCTACATCTTCGGCGTCGTCCCGGAACAGGAATGGTGAGCCGCCCCTCCTGAGGAGAACAGGACTGTCCCGGGCCTCGGCCACCGCTCCTCCCCCGGCCTCCCGAAGCCGCACGGGAAGCCCGGCAATACAGCGGCGATGACAGCGGCGCCACGTCAGCGATGAGGGCCCGACCGGCGCGCGCCGGGCGGGCCAACAAGGTCGACCCCACCTCAGAACTCCCGTAACTCCAAGAATACTAGCGGGAGCAGGCGTCTTGGAGCAGAGATC